>DATFCE010000091.1:0-15878 GCA_035253365.1 Nitrospiraceae bacterium | reverse complement strand
CGATTTCTCCTATCGGCTCGCCCTTCATCGTCACCGTGATCGTGGCACGCGGGTCGTTCCCGGATTGCGGCATCATTCACCTCATATCGATCGTTAAAGATTCACCCGTTGTGACAACGCGCGGCTGCCGGACGGGTTATTGGGGCCTGGCGGCTTGGAGACCGTTGCTGATACCGACCCAGGACTTGCCCTCGTCATCACTTCTGAATGCGCCGGAACTGGTCCCTACATAGAGGGATCCATCCCCGGCTGCAATGAGCACTTGGACGGACAATTCGGTCAATCCTTTGTTGAGCGGCATCCACATGCCGCCCTGGTTTTGGGTTCCAAACACGCCCCGGCCGGTGGCGACAACCAGGCCGTTGTCGTTTGTCAGGATGCCGCGGATGGAATCATTGGGTAACGCACGGCTGATCGGCTTCCAGGTCGCTCCACCGTCTCCGCTCCGGAATACCCCGCCATCAAAGGTACCGGCATAGAGCGCTTGCTCTTTGTCGACGGCCAAGACCCGGATAAAATTCTCTACAAGGCCTTCATGGTCAATGAGCCCGCGCGACAACCGCTGCCATTCGGATCCCTTCGCGCCGCCTGATTTGTAGCGGAAGAGGCCTTTGCCGGACGTCCCGACGTACAGGGTACGATCGGCGTCCATTGCAATGGAGTGAACCAGCGTCTCGTCCAGACCTTTTGTGACCACCGACCATTCGTCGGCGCCCTCCGACAGACGATACAGCCCGTCTCCCGTGCCGGCGTACACCACCCCGTGCCGTATCAGGAGCGACTTAATCTCCAGGCGCTTCAGCCCCGCATTGACCGGCTGCCAACTCTTGCCGTTGTCATGACTTCGAAAGACCCCGCCGCGGAAGGTCCCCGCGTAGATGGTTCCATCGTGGCCTGTCGCGAGGCACAAAATGAAGGGGTCGCTGAGCCCGATATTCGCGGGAGCCCAGGACCCGCCCCTGTTTTCGCTTCGAAACAGTCCCATGCCGAACGACCCGGCATAGACGGTCTGCGTTCCGGCAGTAGTCAACGCCTGGATGCTGGGCGCGGGCGGCTGGGCCGGATCGAGCCCTTGTGCATGCGCGGAACCGAATAAGCCCGGCAAGGTAAAAGTAAAAAGGTAAAAGGTAAAAGTGAAAACCCGTCCTCTTACCATCTTGAAGGTATTTAAGCTATTTATGGTGTTCGCCCTTTTCATCTTCCTTCTTCTTTCATCGACCAAACTTTTGACTTTTTACCTTTGCCTTTTCACTTTCTCACCTTACCCTGTGTCCGGCCGTGCCGACCGGTAATGGACGATCGTCGGGCGCGCGGGGTTCAGCCGTCGTATGTCGTTGGCCGAACCATTTGGCGCCCCAAATTCCGAGTTCATACAGGACCATCAACGGTACGGCCATCAACAACATGGTAAAGAGCGTGGCATCCGGCGTAACAATGGCCGAAACGATGAGCGCGATCATGACGGCGTGCTTCCGATAGCGGGCCAACATGGCGGGCGTGACCACCCCGATGCGTGACAACAGCGTCAGCACGAGCGGTAACTCAAAGGCAAATCCGAAAATGAGCAGAAACTTGACGTTGAAGTCGATATAGGTACCGACCGCGAGTTGCGGCGTCAATTCGCGATCCATCCCGAAACTCACGAAAAACTGAATAACCAGCGGGAGAATGACCAGATTACAGAACACCAATCCCAGGCCGAAGAATCCCGCCGCCAGACAAAAGAGCGGAATAGCCCAGCGCTGCTCTTGGGGCAGCAGCGCGGGCTCGACAAACTTCCAGCATTGGTACAGGATGACCGGCAGGCTTAAGACGATGCCGGCCAACAGAGAGACCTTGATCGAGGCGAAGAGCGCTTCGGTCGGGCCATAGAAAATCAAGTCGTCCGTAAAGGGGCGCTTCAGCCACCCGATGAGCTCGGGCGCATAAGTAAATGTGACGGCGAAGGCGGCCAGCATCGTGACCGCCATGATAATGAGCCGGCGCTTGATTGAGGCGAGGTGGTGTGCCAGTGGAGGTAGAATCGCAGCCATCGTACAGCACTTCTCAGCGAGAAGCCGCGCCTTCTCGATAGAGCCGGATAAATTCGGCCATCTTGTCTTTCATCGCCAACTTTTCTTTTTGAATCTGTTTCTTCAGCATTTCTTCCTGCGGCGTCAGAACGTGACGCTTCTGTAGCTCGCTCAGCTCGATATCCAATCGGTGATGGGACTCCTCCAATTGTCGGAATTCCAGGTTCGATGCGCGCAGTTGATCCGCAATCCGGTCTTCACTCACCATGGTGCACCTCCTTGGTAATAGAGCGAGCAGCACCAGCCAAGAGCGAAGCGTTCTCCGCTCGTATCTAGGCGCCGCCGGCCCCGCCTGACGGATCGAGTTCCATGAGGACCGCATCTTCCACAGGATTCGTGTAATACCGCTTCCTTACGGCCGTCCGAAAGAAGCCCGCCTGCTCGTACAGGTTCAGCGCCGCGAGGTTCGACATCCGAACTTCCAGCAATGCCCGGCTCGTCCCCTGCCGACGGGCTATCGCGAGGGCATGGTTCAGCAAGGCCTTTCCAATGCCTTGCCGGCGAGCCGGTTGACTGACCGCGAGATTCATGAGGCGGAATTCTTCGAAGACAATCCAAAAGCATACATAGCCGACGACCCTCGTTCCGCCGTCATCACCGATCTCCCGCGCCGTCTCCAGACGTCCGAATGGATTTTCCCGCAGTTCGGCCTCGAACATCTTGCGGGTCCACGGCGCGGTAAAAGACGCCCTCTCGATTTCAATGATCTGATCCAGATCGTCAGGGCTTGCCGGCGCGATCACCAGACGCCCCCTCGCGGGATTGTTCAGAGAACTTACTTTTCCGGGATGCATCATCGGCTCGCCCGCCTCTCCCTCATCAATTCGGCTTCGGCGCGTTGCACATATCGGGGTGAAAGTCCCAGCCCCGCCACCTCGCCGCGCAAGAGGCATCTGTGACCTGCCAGACCGACGCTCACCGCCGACGCGCGATGGACATCCGGTGGCGCTTCCTGAATTGGCCGCTTGTCTTGCTCGAGCAATTTTTGGAATGCCTTCTTATTCGTCTCCCATCCTTCTCCAAAAACGATGGTGCTCTCATGGAGCGATTCCACCATCATCTCAAGCGAACCCACCCGCTCTTCTGCAAGACGCTTAAGCTCTCCGGAGGCCGTCCACTGATACACGCTCCAATACACCTCTTCGGTCCGTGCTTTGAAGACAGGACACAGACGCTCCTTCATCCCACGCAGGTTCCACGCCATCGCTTCCAGCGAGGGTACCGCTGCCAGGGGCAGCCCCGTCGCCATTCTAAACCCCATGGCCGTCGCCAGCCCCACCCGCAGGCCGGTGAATGAGCCGGGTCCGATCGAAACCGCCAGTCCGTCGAGCGCCGCCAACGTCAGCTCGCTGGATTGGAGGATTTGATCGATCGCGGGAACCAAATATTTAGCATGCTGTCCGGGCGCGGGCTGGTGGCTCTGCGCCAATACCCGTTCGTCCTCCAACACGGCGACGCTCAATGACGTGGTGGCCGTCTCAATCGCTAGCATCCTCACGTGGCCATCACTCTTTTCGTGTCGTTGTGGCCTGCGCCAACTTCAGTTCGTCCGGTTTAAGCCTCGCGTTCGGCACGATCTCATGGAACGTCACAAAAATGATGCTGCGTCCTAGTCCGTCTTGCGCCGTGACCCGAAACGGCTTCATGAGAGAAACGAGTGGGTTGTGTCCTGTTGGAACAGACCCGCCTTCCGGCCAGGCGTTGACGGATCGATAATCCTCGAACTGAACGCTCGCTTCAACTTCACCGGCCGGGTTCATACGGTCCTCTTGCACCACCTGTAAGGAATGCCGATCGAACCAAATACGCCTTAAGGGTATTGGTGGCTCCTGTTCGGAGGAGGCGAACACATCCAGGCGATAACGATCGCCGTCCATCGACACCCGGACTCGCTCTTGCTCGGTCACGCTCGGAGTGCCGACTACGCCGCTCATCGCCAACACACTCAGCCGGAACGGCCGCGCCACGGCCCCGACGCGCTCCAATTCAGCCGGGCGGCCGGAATAAACCTGCCCGGTGGGCAATCGTAACGCATACACATCCGTACCTAAGATAAACTCAAAGAGTCCGCCTCCGAGGCGATTGAATCCCTGCAGCCGTAACGCATCCGGACGGCGGTAAAACAAGGCGCCTTCTACGCGCTGAGCGATCGGAATCCCGGGGCCTTGGATTTGAGCGCGAAACAGTCCTTTCATGGTTTGCACGGCCGTTTCCCGCTCATGAAGAAGCTGAATCAGCTGCCCGGCCGTCACATCGAGGAGCGGCTGGGTGTCGGAGCGCGTGGCGCGACCGGAACAACCGACCACAGCCAAGGCAAAAGTAAAAAGGAAAAAGGTAAAAGCTTTTAGACCCTTACTTTTTACGTTTACCTTTTGGCTTTTGCCTTTACCCCAGTGCCACATCCAGCGCCTCGCCCACTTCTCGGATGCCGATTAATTCTATGCCTTCGATGGGTTCCAGCTTGGCAAGATTTCGATTCGGCAGCAGACAACGCCGAAATCCCATCTTGGCCGCTTCCCGCACGCGCAGCTCGGCTTGGCTGATCGCGCGGACTTCCCCCCCCAACCCCATTTCGCCCAAGACCATCGTGCCATGGTCGATCGGGCATTCGCGTAAGCTCGACGTCACGGCGCATGCAATGCCGAGATCGATCGCGGGCTCGTCGATCTGCATGCCGCCCACCACATTGACGTAGACGTCCTGTCCGGAGAGATGAAGCCCGAGGCGCTTTTCCATGACGGCCAGCAACAACGACACCCGGTTGATCTCCACGCCGTTGGCCATGCGTCTCGGCATCGGATAACCGGTCGGAGACACCAGGGCTTGCAACTCGACCAGAATCGGCCTCGATCCCTCGAGGCTTGAGACGACAACCGATCCCGTACTTTTTTCGGGGCGTTCGGCCAAAAATAACTCAGATGGATTGCCTACTTCTTCCAGGCCGCCCTCCTTCATCTCGAACACGCCGATTTCGTTGGTCGACCCGAACCGATTTTTAACGGCTCGTAAGATGCGGTAGCTGTGGCCTTTGTCGCCTTCGAAATACAACACGGTATCGACGATATGCTCGAGCAGCCGCGGCCCCGCGATGGCGCCTTCTTTGGTCACATGACCGATGATAAAGACCGGGACACCGCTTCGTTTGGCCAGTCCCATGAGCTGACCGGCCACTTCCTGCACCTGGCTGATGCTGCCGGGCGCAGAGGTAATCTGATCCGTGTACACCGTTTGAATCGAATCGACCACAAGAGCCGACGGCTGGAGGTCCTGAACGGTTTTGAGAATTTCCTCAAGCGAAGTTTCGGCCAGAATATGCAGCGAGGCGTCATGCACGCCCAGTCGCTCTCCGCGCATTTTGATCTGCCGGGGTGATTCTTCGCCGGACACGTAGAGCACGATCTCGCCGCCGGACACGAGTTTAGGAAGGGCTTGGAGCAGAAGAGTCGTCTTGCCGATTCCGGGATCGCCACCGATCAGCACCACCGACCCTGGAATAACGCCGCCTCCGAGAACCCGATCGAACTCTCCGATTTCGGTTCGGCGACGACTTTCTCCGATGGCTTCAATTTCGGCAATCGGCGTCGCTTTGGAGGAGGCGAGCTTGAGGACCGAAGACCGGCCCCGGCTAGGCATGATCACCCGCTCTTCTTTCATGCTGTTCCAGCCTCCACACTCGGGACAGCGTCCCAGCCACCGTGGAGACTGATGCCCGCAGGCCTGGCAAAGGAAACTCGTCTTGGGGCGCATCAGCCCGAGCCTCGTACTACATCGCCATCACCGCCTGAGCAATCATCCGCATCTTAAAGCAATACCGGTTAAATTTCAAAATTCTTGTGGCTCGTAGGCGCGGTTCTCCTACCCTTGTAACTTCTTTCTGACGTCCTTCCAGCCTTTTGCCACCTGCGCTTTCCTAGGGAGATCCCCGCGATCGGGCTCCGGCACGATGATCGCGCCGATCCGATGGTCGATCAACACTTCGGCGAACTCTTTCGTTCGCCCGACGCCGGCCTTCACATTGTCCCATCCTTGCCCCCGGAGGTCGTCGATCAAGGTCGTCAGCGCGGCTTTTTCTGGTTTGATCGAGAGGAGAATGCCCGGCGGGAAGCCCTTTTGCGTCAGCCAATCCCGTAACTCGTCCATGGCCACGGGCCCCGGAGGACCTGCTCGCGACACATACGCCACGTTAAAAAAGAAGTCGGTGAGCCGCTTCAGCTCATTTGCAGCTTCAGGAAGCGGGGTCGGAGAATGAAGGACACCGGTCTGTCCGGTGAGGCCTGGAATGCCGGGCCATGCGTTTTGGGTGGGTTCCGTGAGCGCCGCGAACTCAATGAGCACAATCGGGCGCCGCCGTTCCCAAGCAAACAACGTCGCGGTCCCGCCCGCGGCCTGTGCGCGCTTGCTATCGGCCAGCCGAACGGTGATGGTTTGATTGCCGCGCATGTGCGGCGTATATTCGAGCCGCGCCCGCCCATCCCCTCCGGTCATCGCTGTCCCGACTGTTTTTCCTCCCACTCGAAATTCAACGAGCTCCCCTCCCAGCCCCATGGGTTTCAACAGGCTGTCTTGTCTCAGCGTAGCCTCGATCATCACCGGCCGCCCCGGCATGGTCAGGACATCCCGAACCGTCAGCGTGCCGGCCAACTTTTCTTCGGCGTTCAGGTCTCCTAGGATGAAGCCGGCACAACCCATCACGATCAGCAGGAGCCGAACCTTACCTCCCACGCGTCTTTACCTCCTTCATAACCTTGTCGAGGATACTCAACGCCGTGTCCGCCTCTCGTTTGGTGATAGTCAGCGGCGGTACCATACGGATGACGTTCTGGCCGCAGCCAAGCAAGAGCAGCCCCCGGCGGAAGCAACGCTGAATCACCTCATTGCGCTCGTGAATCGCCATCTCTTTCGTCTCAGGATCCCGCACGCATTCAATTCCGATCATAAGTCCCTTTCCTCGCACATCTCCCATCAGCCGATGCCGGGCTTTCATTTTGGTTAGCTCGGCCAAGAGATATTGCCCGACCACGGCGGCGTTCTTGACCAGACGCTGCTCCAATAACTCGATGGTCACGAGCGCGGCTTCACACGCCACCGGATTTCCGCCAAAGGTATTGGCATGCGATCCGGCCTCCCAACTCATGACTTCCGCCGGCGCCACCGTGGCGCCCATCGGCAATCCGGACGCGATCCCTTTTCCGAGGACCATGATATCGGGCTCCGCCCTCCAGTGCTCACTCGCGAACATTTTGCCGGTCCGTCCCATGCCCGTCTGCACTTCATCGACGACGTACAAGATCCCGAACTCTTTCGCCAACGAAGCCAACATCGGATGGAATTCGGGAGGCGGTACGATAATGCCGCCCTCGCCCTGGATCGGCTCGACCACGATCGCCGCCACATCCTCCGGCGGCACGACGCTTTTGAAATACACGTCCCTAATCACGTTTACGCAGTGCATTCCGCAGGCGGGATGGGTCAGCCCATACGGGCACCGATAACAATTGGGATACGGAACATGGGTCACGCCGGGAACCAGCGGCGAGAAATGACGCCGTTGCACAGCCTTGCTGCCGGTCAGCGACAAGGCACCCATGGTGCGCCCGTGAAAGGCGCCTTGAAACGCGATCATCAACGGTCGGCGGGTGCGATACCGGGCTAATTTAAGGGCCGCTTCGACCGCCTCGGCGCCGGAGTTACTGAAGAACGTTCGCTGCGGTTTCTTGCCCGGCGCGATTCGCCCGATGACCTCCGCCAACTTGATTTGCGATGGATAATAAAAGTCGGTTCCCGACATATGGAGAAAGCGCGCGGCTTGTTGCCGAATCGCGGCAACGACTTTCGGGTGAGCATGACCGGTGGAGACCACGGCGATTCCCGCCGTGAAGTCGAGATAGCGGTTGCCGTCCACATCTTCGACCATCGCCCCTTTGGCTTTCCGCACGACCAGCGGATAGATGCGCGTGGCGGACTGTGAGAGGGTCTGTTCATCACGTTTGACCCACGCCCTGGCCTGCGGGCCCGGCGGTGTGATCGTGATCAGCGGGACAGTGCGACTCCGGAGACTCAGTCGAGACAATGCGGCTCGTGTCGGCCGGTGGGCCACAGGTCCCTCCTGCAACTGAATGCCGGGACGCGGTCAGATCAGGCCGTGACCGCGCTTTGCGATCCCGTATGCATCAAAGGCTGAAAAGATGGCGAGACTGAGATACAGCAGTTCCGCGGGCGGCCAGACCAGGCGGGAAATAAGAAACAAGACCGCCCCGCATAGGATAAGGATATATCCCCGCTTTTCCCCCAGATAGAGATGTCCCGCCCCGATCACGATCGAAAGCAAAGCCGCCTGGAGGCCGCGCCAGGTTCTCTCCCGATTATCCATGCAAGGCCGCCAGCACGTCCTCCGTATGGCCATCCACCTTCACCTTGCGGAAGATGGCTTTAATCACCCCGGCCTGATCGATCACGAAGGTGCTTCGTTCAATCCCCCAGAACTTTTTCCCATACATATTCTTCTCTTTGTAGACACCATACGCCTTCGAGACGGCGGCATCTTCATCGGCGAGCAAGGAAAACGGCAATCCGTACTTTTGGATGAATTTGCGGTGCGACTCCGGCCCGTCCAGGCTGACGCCCAGGATGATCGCGCCGGTCTTGGACAGGGAGGGCATCGTATCGCGAAATCCGCATGCCTCTTTGGTACATCCCGGCGTATCGTCTTTGGGATAAAAATACAAGATCACGCGCTTGCCTTTGAGGTGCTTCAAGGACACAACATGCCCGGCTTCATTCGGCAGCTTAAAATCAGGAGCCCGATCTCCGGCCTTCAGGTCGGCCATTGTCACCGTGGTCCGCCGCCGAACGACGGTCGGGTATTCGAGTAGGCGTGCTCTTTGTTCGGTTTCGGAATATTCGATTCCGGAGATCCGTACTGGCGCAAGGCCGGCGAATCCCAGATGACTTTGTCCCCGGGCGCCAGGTTCGCGGCTTCGATAAATTGCTCGCGGGCTTGTTCGCTCTCGCCGAGCGCGAACAGCGTCAGGCCGAGATTGTAATGCGCCTCAGCGGAATTCGGCGCGCCTGCCACGGCCTGTTGAAAATGCCCCTTGGCATCGGAAAATTGTTTGCTTTGGTAAGCCTGCGCGCCTTGCGTATTGTGCTCGGTCACCGTCTGGGGAACGGACGACTTCAGCGGAAGCGGAGCTCTGACTTTGGGTTTCGGCGTACTCGTACACCCGGATATCCATGCCAGCATGACCATGACGACCAGAACAAATTTGGTGACAGTCATAACGTTCCTCACAGTTTGTGATGTTTTCGCAATTCTTCTTCAAATAGTTTCCGATACATGATGTCCCATTCGGGACTGCCCTCGACCAGCCGGCGCGAATAGGAGGCCAGTCGGGTCCGTACGCTCCGATCCGTCTGTTCCTCTTCGGCCAATTCGGATGCCAACACGCGTTTGATTTCGCGAAGAGACAGTTCTTCATTGCCTTTCAGGCGCGCAGCCGGTGTCTTCTTGACGCAGGTCAAGATGACGTGCGAGAGGTGGCTGATCTTGTCGTCACTGAGCAGCATGACAGTGTCGTTATTCGCGAATGGCCGGACTTTGTTTCTTGCGATTAGCGTTTCACGAATAACGTATAGCGGATCTTCCCATCACAGGATGAGGCCGCGTTCCTTCACCAGTTTATTTTTAATCATCGTGAACATCTTCTGGTAATCGACGCGCCCGCGCTCGATTTCTGCTTCATACTGTTTCATGAGCTCGCGAATTTCTGCATGTAACCGATCCTCCACCGACAATTCCTCCGTCATGGCACGGTTGAGCGCCTCGACGACGGTCTTCCGGTCGCCGGAAATATCTAGATGACCGGCTTCCAGCAAACGCGAGACAACCGTGTCGGCCAAATGCGCGACTCGGGCTTTTGACAACTTCATGGATAGATCCGCGTCCCTCGGACAATCACAATCTTTCGACCCGAATCGTGGTCGGATTCGTCACGTGCCGAAGTGTGGTCGCATCACCAATGATGCGTCCGATCACATTCACTCGATCGGCGGGAACGGGATCCGAGCCCATGCTCATGGGGGTGCGTCCGAAAAAAATTGCGAGGACTTCACCCGCCCCCCACAATGCCACATCGCCAACCTTGACCTGTGTCGTCGCTACCTCGCGGTGATCCTTGACGCCCGGGATCTTAAAGTAGAATTCCTCCCCCCAGGTGTTGCAGGCGGCTTCGATCGGCAACGCCGCATAGACCGCATCCGCCGTCTTGTTGTATTTAAGCTCGGCCTCGAGACTCACGCCCCCGACGGAGATTTTGATTCGCCTGCTCGGCAGATTCATGATCCGACGACCATCCCTCGTTCAACGCGTGGTTTCCGACTCATGCGGCTTCTCCGGTCAAGCGTTTATCAATTTGTCCATAAATCACGCGGAATTTATCTTGTTTCCCAATCGAAAGCAAGGCTAGAATCCTCTACTGATGCGAGCATGGAGAGCCTGCCGCGCGGGACGATCTCAACTATTTAATTGCTCTCTTTCATGACTAATTTCGAGCCCAGACCTCATGCCAATCCCTGGCGGGGAACCGGACTCACCGACTGCGGGCGGGTTCGGCGATCCAACCAAGACGCCTTGGCTGTCCTCAACGAGTGTGGAGTGTGGATGGTAGCCGACGGAATGGGCGGTCGCGCGGGCGGGGACGTCGCCAGCCGGATTGCCATTGAGACCCTCACCGGGGCATTGACCTGCAATGGCGGATTCGAAGGACGCCATGAGATCTCGAATGATCAACGCATTAAGACCGTGCGGCACGCGATCCGGATTTCAAATCAAGCGATTCGTGATGAGGCGGTCAGGCACCACGCACTTATCGGGATGGGCACGACGATCGTCATCGGCATCATGGCTTTCGACATCGAAGGACTGATTGTGGCGCACGTCGGCGATAGCCGTGCCTATCTCTTGCATCATGGCGCGCTCTCTCGCCTGACCCGTGATCACTCACTCGTGGAGGAGGCGCTCGCGCAGGGACAGTTATCGGCAGACCAAGCACTGGAGCACCCGCTCCGCCACGTGCTGACCCGGGCGTTAGGGGCCGAGCCGGACGTCGAGCCGGAGGTATCAGTGACGGCGCTTCAATCCGATGATCTCATTCTCATGTGCACGGACGGCTTGACGAAGATGCTCAGCGACGAGGATATTCGGGGGATACTTTCACGAGGACGAACTTCTTCAGAAGCGGCCTGCGCCGCATTGATCACCGAAGCAAACCGCCGGGGCGGCGACGATAATGTGTCCGTCATCATCGTGAGAAATGAATTGACAAACCAGGTGGCTCCCCTGTAGCCTCCTCGCGGACAATTGGTGACCTTCCAACCAGCTGCGACGCAATTTGCTGCGGCTGCACCATAATCCGCCGGTGGAAAGAGACTGCATGCGGTTGAGCCGACTATTCTTTACCGGATTTCTGACATTCTTCGTTTCAACAGTCGTCGTTGCCGCCGAATCCCCTTCGACCCCCGAAGAAGTCTTACGCGCTCTCGTGCAAGCCAATGCCGGAAAAGATCTGGCGACCATGCGACAATTCATGGCCGGCGATGCGGATACGATCAGCTATACGATCGGCGGCCGCAAGTATGTGGGTTGGTCGGAATTCGCGCGTGACATGCAGCTTGAATTCGCCTCGGTCGAGCGCTTGGACATTCCCATCACGGATCTCAAGGTATGGACGCATGGCGATCTCGCATGGTTTGCAATGGAACTCGACTATATCCGATATACGGCGGGAGAGCGAGCTCAAGGTACAATGATCCCCTTACGTGAGACCGGCGTGCTTGAACGCCGCGACGGGAAATGGATACTCGTCGCATGGCACGAATCGATGCGAGCCGGCGGTGGTGTTCATTCGTTCGGATCGCGGTCTTCAAGTGTTACGCGGCCGATCAACGTGGCCAAGCCGTACAAACCCGACCTCAGCGGAGAATGGGAAATTCAAGAAGAAGATAAGTCTTACACCGCCACACTCGATCCCGCTGGAAACGGTGCGTATACCTGGCAAAACGGTCGGATCGTCACCACAGGGTTTACCGACCAACAGTGGCATGGCACCTGGCACCAGTCTGGAAACGACCGAGAAGGAGCGTTTGAGGTGCTGCTCTCAGAAGATGGGACGGAAGCCAGAGGTGTCTGGTGGTACACGCGGGTCGGCGATAAAAGCAATATCCCACCGAGACAATGGGGGGGCAGTTATGTGTGGAAACGACTGACCCCACCGCCGCGTGCGGCATCGACTCCGTGAATCACTCGCAGATGATATGAGGATATAGAGGAGGAACCATGAAGCGTTTCATCGCGGTCGGACTGTTGATCATGTCGGCGATGACCGGACCGGCTTGGGGAACCGAGCAACATTCACATGCCGTTCCGACACTAAATGGACAGACGACGACCTCCGTTACGATACAGGGCAATACCGTGACGCTGACATTCGGACCGATCGACCTTCCAGCCGCGCACGACGGCGATTTGGCGGCCAGCATGCCGAAGCATATTTTCGAGCTCCCTAAGGACATGTATCTGATCGGATTCAAATCCGCCGTATTCACGAAAGGCGGCAAGGTCTTGCCGCAGCAATATCTTCACCATATTCTCATGATGAACAACGACAAGGAAAGCGTCTCCTGCCCGGGCGAGCCGCTGTTCTTCGCCGGCGCCGGTCTGGAGATGACCGAAGCCCGCTTTCCCGCCGGCTATGGCGTGAAGCTGGGAAAGGGGCAAAAGCTTATGTCGGTGGTGGCCTTCTATCACAAGGCGCCGCCCACGAAGGATGTGATGGCTACTTTCACGATGGAGATGGCGCCCGAGGGCGCTCCCATTCAGGAAATGGATGTGTATCAAGTCGGCGTGAATATCGTCTGCTACAGCAAGTTTGGGCAGCGAGGGAAAGATCAGACCGATGAAGGCATTGAAATTAAGCCGGGCGTTCACACCTTGTCGGCACCGCTGAAGTTTAGAATGGACGGGTGCGTCAAATTTGCATATCCCCACGGCCATGACGAATTACTGCTTATTGCGCTGGAAGACAAAACGACCAACCGGACACTTCTGCGCACCGTTCCCGATGTTGCGCAAGACGGCACCTTCATCGCGTTTCAGCCTCATCAAGTATATCGGGATAGCCGCGGGTTTCCAGTGACGATCACCGATGAATATGAAATGGTGATGGTCTACCACCATCCGCTGCACGACATTCGCGTTCAACACGGCATGGGGAATTACCTGTTGTACATGACACCAGGCGCCTGCGCCCATGAACGAGCTCAGGCTCCTGTGGTCTCGAACTGATCTACCGAACTTCAGCGAATCGGCTGATAACTTCTGTGGGTCAACCGGTCCGGCTCCATTTCTCATTCAAAAGTCCACTTGACTGCATGATCCTCGTATGCCAATTTGGCACCTATAACTAGGTATATGTACGTGTATATTGAAATACGTCATTGAAAAAATGCGGCGTTCTTCCAAGTCATCGAATCCTTCCGCAGTCCGGACTCGCCTATGCCTCAATCTGATGCGCTGGCGATCCTGTTGGTGAACGAGGAGAGTAGCAGCAGGTGGTTTTTCGTTTCTTCGATGGACAGCAATTGCTATGCTGTTAATGTCATCCGGCATGCAGCAACCTTGAATCTATTCTGCCTATGCCAATCGAGCCTACATAGCTGTTGCCGAAAAAAGTAATTGAGGATGAGATGTGGCAATGCAGATGGGAGCTTTGTAAATCAGTTTACCTCAGTGTTCCATATAATGGGTAGCCATGTGTCAGCGCCCCATATAGGGCATAGTTTTGTGAATTTTTGAGCCTAGATCTAGTTATTTGCAGAACGCACAGAAGAGTGTACAATTTTGTATACATTGTCGCATGCGCTAAATTCATCACGTTCATATGAGTTTCTGACTACACAATTACGAGGGATAAGTTTGATTCTTATTCGCATCCATTTACACATGAGCATGTTCCAAATCCTTCATCCCCAGAGGTCTGATTCAAGCCGCATGTAATGTCCTAGAACTGTGGGGTTGTCTACATGCTACAAGGAACTGAAGAACACGTTCACGAAAGAACGATCCTATCGGCATGGGAAAGCTCGGAGCCTCAAGCTCAACGGCCGTATGTCCGTCGGTACAAGCGAAAATTTCTTCACATTCCCACCTGCATCCATGTCAAAGACAACGCCATCGCTTGCCAAACAGAAGATATTAGCCCGGGAGGACTTCGCGTAATCAGCGGTGTACCGCTTGGGTTGGGCATCCCCCTCTTTCTCAAGTTTTCTTTTGGCGGCAACATTTGTTATCTCAATATTTCGGGTCAAGTCGTCTATTGTCACAACGTCAACCAACACGACGGTTCGGTTGCGATAGGAATCAAATTTTCAGACATTCAAGAATGGGAGCAAATCATCCTTCTTTCACTTGTCGATGAACTCATGCGGACCGCCCCGACACTTGAAAGATCCCTGCTGACCATTCTTGTTTCACGCGATAGTCTTGCAGATGAGGCTGCTCTATTCTGCGGCCCGCCACCCCATATCGAAAGCCGTCCGAACGGTGTCTTATGCAGGCTCCCCTTGCCCCCTGAACCATTAACATGGTCAACCAGAACACCTGAGCTATCAACTCTCGCGCCGAACCCGCATCCGACCGATAAGGCTGAAGCGGATAGTCCGAACCTCGACATTCCAACTTTTACGCTGTTGATCAACGGCCAAGACGTAGATACAGGTCAATATAAATATGTCGTACCTGCAGAAAGAATGCTTGTGGAGTCTGAAAGCACCAGACAAGTCCTGAAACAAATCAAACGCGGGAATATTCCATCCAACTACAAAGACTATCTCTACGCGCGTTACTGTGTTGGCAAAAAAGACACCAACCGCACGGCGATTGAATCGGCATACGAAGCCAGCCAGGAATTTCGCTATTCGCCCTTGTCGAAGCGCCTAAAAATTGCGACGGAAATTCATGAGCGATTGCTGGCTAACAAGGAACGACTGATTGAACTAATGGTTATCGAAGGCCATCCTCAAAAACTCGCCGAATGGGAGTTTGGAGGAATGGAACAAATTTATCGCACATCCTCGCTGAACTTCTACAAGCGCCACCTTTCCAAACGAATCGGTGTAGCGGGAGAAGAGATACTCTACTGGAAGAGAAAGCCGGATGGGGTTGTGTGTGTCAGCCCTCCACGGAACGCTCCGTGCAGTGGTTCCATCATTGCCGGGTTTGCGCTTCTTGCGGGCAACACTTTGATTGTTAAACCTCCTTTGAATTCCCCCCTGTCCACAATTTTCCTGTGGAAGAATATCGTCCAGGAATCCTTAAAGGCCAACGGGGCTCCGGCCGGCACGTTGAATATCGTTCTTGGCAACTCTGAGATCATTATGAACGAGTGGATTACAAGCCCTCATGTAAATGATCTTCTTTTTATCGGCGACACAAAGATTGGCTTGGACATCGGGAATCGAGCATTTCAGAATGGGAAAAAACCGATTCTGGAATTGGCCGGCAACGACATGATGTTTATTTGGAAAGATGCTGCTATCGAAGAAGCGGTTCAATCGCTCTTAGACGGGTTTATGGGTTCTACTCAAATCTGCATGGTTCCCAAGAAGGCGTTTATTCACGAGGAAGTCTTCGAATCCTTTCTCGAAGCTTTTATGGTCGGCGTCAGAAAGCTTCGAATCGGGTTACCATCGGACCCAACCGTGTCGCTCTCTCCGGTTATTAAAATTCCCGAGTATTTTGAGTTTCTGGAG
>DATFCE010000090.1:0-4593 GCA_035253365.1 Nitrospiraceae bacterium | reverse complement strand
CCGGCCGATTTCTACGACGGTATCAGGTGTCATGGCGCCTCCGGCGCAGGCTCGGGGCGCGGGGCACCAGGCGAGGCGGGAGATGAGTCCTTTTGTCCCTCATCCTCTCCTCGTGCCTCGGGCCTCGCGCCTGTTTGTTCATTGAAAACTCTTCACCATGGAGCCCACCACCAGATACCACCCGTCGGCCAGGACAAAGAGAATCAGCTTGAACGGCAATGAAATGACGACGGGAGGCAACAGCATCATGCCCATCGACATCAGAACGCTGGCCACGACCATGTCGACAATCAAGAATGGAATGTAAATCAGAAACCCGATCTGAAAGGCGATCCGCAGTTCGCTCAAGATAAATGCCGGAATGATGACGTGCGTGGGCAAGGCGTCTGCCGAGGCGGGCTTCGGCAATTTCGCCAGCTCGACGAACAACTCCACGTCCTTCTCCCGCACTTGTCGGAGCATGAAGGCGCGGATCGGCGCCATCCCTTTCGTCCACGCCTCCTCATACGTCATCCGATCGGCAAAGAGCGGATCGAGCGCGTCCCGATAGACCGTCTGCCCGACCGGCGCCATGACAAAGACAGTTAAAAATAGGGCCAGACTGATGAGCACCTGATTCGGCGGCACCTGCTGGGTTCCCAACGCCTGGCGCAGAAACGACAGCACGATCACAATCCGCGTAAACGAGGTCACCATGATCATGAAGGCCGGCGCCAGAGACAAGACGGTCAGCAAAGCCAGGATCTGAATCACAACCGCCGTCTGTCCCCGCCCGGCATTTCCCAAATCGAGTGTCAGCGATGGTCCCTCCGCCCAGGCCTCCCCCATGAAGACGATCAGAAGACAGATCGTCAGCACGCAGCCTTTTTGCCGTTTATCGAGCGTCATGCGCCCTCGTGTCATGCATTGAGCCGCTTGTTGAGGCGAGCGTTCGGCGAAGGCCGTCCTGATCGCTGATCCGTCCGAGGTTCACCATGTCCGTTGATGTGGCGCCGACCAAGAAAAACTCGCCGGCCACATCCACGATCGAGATCGTCTTGCGAGGGCCGAGATAGGCGGTGCTGACGATCTGCACGAGGGAGGCGCGGGGCCGGGGAAGCCACCGTCCGCCCAGAACACGCCGTGCCATGAACGCCATGGCCATCATCACACCCAGGACAACTCCCAGGGCCGCCGTCATCCGAATGAAACTTTCGCCGATATCCATAGGTGTTGACCGCTGCCGCAGGGAGACTCGCCTCAGTCTGCCGGACGGCTCACGGCTTCAGGTTAATTTCTGGACGCGTTCCATCGGGCTGACCACATCGGTGAGCCGAATCCCGAATTTTTCGTTCACCACGACGACTTCCCCTCGGGCGACCAACCGGTTGTTGACCAGGACCTCCAGCGGCTCGCCCGCCAACTTGTCCAATTCGATCACCGATCCTTGCCCGAGTTGCAAGAGATCACGAATCAACATGCGCGTGACGCCGAGCTGCACGGATACTTGCATGGGGATATCGAGAATGAATCCGAGATTCTTCGGAGCGGTGTCTCCCTTCGGGTCCGGGGATGGCAAGACGGCGGGTTGAGAATCAGCGGCGAAATCCGAGCCTTCCTGCGCTTGCTGTTGAGCCATGTCGATCTTCTCCATCGGTCTCTCTCAGTTCGTCGGCGTTGAAAGAATGTTCGTGATGCGAAAGGCGTGATTGCCCTTCACCACGCCCGCGCTTCCCGAGTATTTCGGCAACCCTTCAATGAACGCCTGCATCGGATCGCCTGGGCTCTGATCCAGCAAGAGGACGTCCCCCGGCGCGAACTGCAACACCTCGCGCACGAGCACCGTGGCCGTTCCCAATTGCACGGTCAGCTCAAGGGGACAGTTTTGAAGCTGGTCTTTGAAACGACCGCTCCATCCGAGATCTTCGTCCGAGTGATCCGAGAAGAATCCCGCGTAGAGCTTTTCCTTGATCGGCTCGAGCATGGCGTACGGATACACCAGAAAGAGATCGTGGCTCATTTCGCCGAAATCTACCCGGATCAGGACGGAGACCACAATTTCAGGCGCGGAGACGATCATCGCGAACTGGGGATTACATTCGGAGCGCATGTATTTGACCTTGACCGGGATGACGGGCTTCCAGGCCTGCTCCAGATCGATCAGCGTGCGATCCACCATGGTTTGGATAATGCGCCGCTGAACCGACGTGAACTCCCGACCTTCCGGTTTGACGTGAGTCTGGCAGCTTCCGCCGAAGAAATGGTCCACGAGAACATAGACGAGGGTGGCATTCATGGCCAGCAGACCATGCCCGCGCAGCGGGTTGATGTGAAATACGCTCAGCGACGAGGGGATGGGGACCTTCTTGAGAAATTCGCCGAACTTGAGGATCTGCGTGGACAGAATGCTGCATTCCACCGGCTTGCGAAGCGCGCTGGACCAGGACATCGCCTGCAACCGGCTGAATCGATCATTGATCATCTCGAAGGTCGGCATCCGGCCGCGCACGAGCCGTTCTTGGGAGCTGAGGTCATACGCTCGCAGACCGCCCGATGCCTCCTCCTTCGGCTCGGTGTCGACATCTCCGGCGTCGATGCCCCGAAGCAAGGCATCGACTTCTTCTTGCGATAAGATCTTTTCAGTCATGATTGTGACGGGGCGGGCGGTGGCGTTATCTCGCCATCAGGCTATTCCCGACGACCTTCCGGAATCTCATTGCACGACGAATTCCGTAAAATAGACCGACCGCACCCCGCCGCTCGGAAGCAACGCGTTCAGCCGTTGGATCATCTCATCGCGAAGCTGGAATTTTCCTTCCGGCGTGCGCACCGTCGCGGAGTCTTTACTGGAGAGAAGGATAAGAATCGTATCGCGGACTTGCGCCAGACGCGGCGTCAATTCGCCAGCGATGTCGCCCCGTTCCAATTCCAGTTTCGCGGTCAACTTGAGATATCGGGACTCCGGCGCATCGGCGAGATTGACGATGAACGAATCCAGATCGAACAGAGGACCCGGAGCACCTTTGACCGCCGGCGTGGCTTTGCCGGGGGATTGGTGCGCGTCCTTTTGCGCGGCGGCTGCCGGAGGATCATGGTCGTTGGCAGTCGACGGACTCTGCAATTTGAAGAAGACAAAGGCGCCACCGAGGCCGAGGAGAAGGGTGACGAGCGCGATGATCGCGACGAGCTTAATCGAGATGCCTCTCGGGGGGGCAATTGCCTTGGCGTCGGCTGTTGCTGCATCTGCCATAGTGTCCTCTCTTAAAGTGGCGTCGAAGCAGTTGTGCAATGGCTATGCCATTGCCGGCTTTTCGATCGTCGCGGGTGCGCCGCACAACCTTGTGTTGAATTGAGTTTTTCTGAATTGAGATGAGGTGACATCAAACAGGGATCACGATCGTGATCGTCACCAGAGCCAGAGCATTGACGAACGTCAGAAATATGACGGCGAGGAGCAGCGGCAGATCGTGAGTGAGGGAAGCATACGGCGAGAACGAGAGGCAGTCCTTATCGTCTACCCCTCGTCTGCCGAGCGGGATCCGTTACCGTTTCAGGTTCAGCAATTCCTGCAGCATCTCGTCGCTGGTGGTGATGGCGCGCGAGTTGGCTTGGAAGGCGCGCTGATTGACGATCATGTCCACGAATTCCTTGCCCAGATCGACGTTGGATTGCTCCAAGGCGCCGGAGACGATCTTGCCGAGACCGTTGTTGCCGGAGGTGCCTTGGATGGCCGCCCCGGACTCGAAGGATTCGCTGAAGACATTGTCGCCTTGCCGCACCAGTCCATCGGGATTGTTGAACCGATTCAGGACCACCTGAGCCAGCGTGCGCGTCTCGCCGTTGGTGAATTGCGCGATCAGTCGGCCTTCGGTGTCGACTGAGAACCGGTCGAACGATCCCGCCGCCAAGCCGTCTTGTTTCTGGTCCAGCAAGGTCGATTTCGATCCGAATTGAGTCACCCCGGTGAAATCCATCGTGACGGACTGCGGAGTCGCCGCGCCGCCGGTGATCGGGAGCGACAGGGTCTGGCTCCCGCCGGACGTCAAGGCGCCGCTGCTGTTGAAGACGAGATTCGTGATGGCGGTTGCCGCGCCTCCATCGATCTGGCGATACGCATTCCAGGTGTTGGCCGTCGCCGTCTTGACGAAATACAACTGCAATTGATGCGATCCTCCTAAGGAGTCATGAATCGTCATGCCGGTGGAGAAATTGTAGGTGGTCGGATCGGTCACGCTGAACGCGGTGGTCGGCGCGGTCGCGGCCGCGTCAAGGTTGGCGACGAGGGTCCCAGTGGCGGTGGCGCGAGGCGCGGAATTCGTGCTGCTGATCGAAATATTTCCGATCGCACCCGTCACGATCCCGGCGGCGTTGGCTTGGAATCCTTGCAAAAGAAATCCGCTGGAATCGATGACGCGCCCCTGGCTATCCAATTCGAACTCGCCGGCCCGTGAGTACAGATTCGCGCCATCACCGTTTCGGACAAGGAAAAATCCGTTGCCGTCGATGGCCAGATCGAGAGTCTTCCCGGTCGTGGTCAGCGCCCCTTGGCTGAAGTTTCCTTGGACATTGTTCAAAAAGACTCCCAACCCGACTTGATCGGAGGCGCTCCCACCC
>DATFCE010000089.1:0-2978 GCA_035253365.1 Nitrospiraceae bacterium | reverse complement strand
ATCCGTTTTTGCAGGCGTTAACACCCGACCTCCCATCGGCGCCGTATGTCGAGGAACTGCTTCGGGTGACGGCCCTGGTTCATGACATCGGACACGGGCCGTTCTGCCACTTCTTCGACGATAATTTTCTCAAGGCCTACGGATTGACGCATGAGCGGCTCGGCCAGATCATCATTCGCGAACATTTAGGGCCGACGATCAGAAAGATTCGACGCAGTCCATCGGGGACCTTCACCAAAGGAGAAGAATTGGACCCGGACCAGATCGCCCATCTCATTCTCAAAGATAAGGGCAAAGACAACTCGGGGGTGCCGTCCTGGCTGAATGCGCTCCAGCCTGTCATTTCGGGCAGCTATACGGGTGATAACCTCGATTACGTCTTGCGCGACTCCTATATGTGCGGAGTGGCGGTGGGGCCGGTTGATCTCACGCGGCTTATCCATTACACACTCGTGACCGACCGAGGATTTACCATCCACAAGACCGGCTTGCCGGCGTTGCATATGTTCCTGAACACGCGGATGTACCTCTATTCCAACGTCTACTATCACCGCACGACCCGCGCGATCGACATTCATCTGAGAGAGATTTTCGGGGAAACGATGCGATTGATCTTCCCGGATGATCCCCGCAAAAAGATGGAGGCCTATGTCTCGCTGACTGACTGGTCCTTGCTGGAAGAAGTACGAGGATGGCGCGCGTCGCGCCACGCGACGAAACGTCGGCTCGGCGCGGAATGGTCGCGCATTCTCGGACGCGACGTGAAATGGAAGATGGCCTACAACACGGTCCTGAAAGAGAAAGGCCAGGAGCGCGGGATGGACTTTCCCAGCCGCGAGCAGTTCGAAAAGCAAATTCAGAAAGAATTGCCGGACCGTGTTCGAAGCATTCCATTCACCGTCGACATGGCGCCCTTGGACCCGCGCCCCGATCCCAAAGACACGCGCGCCACGCCGCTTTACGTCTACGATCCCGGCACTCAAAGCGTTTCCAAGGAGCCGCTGGAGGAATTCCTAGACCTCCTTCCCACCCGCCTCATCCAATTCCGCCTCTACGCCCTCAACCACGACACCGACGAAGCCCTGTCGCGCGCCGCCGCGACGGTGTTGAATAGGGCGCCGAGTAGCTGCGATACGAACCTGTAGCCGGCAGGATGCTGAAAACGGTCCCCAGCTTTGTTCTCGGCTTGTCAACATCCTCAACGTACCCCTGAGGGTACGCCTGCGGTGTTGACGGCGCCTGCGGCCTTGCTGATGACCGTTTTGAGCATCCTGCTAATCAGTTGCAACTAGTAGATTCTGAGGTAAACCGTTACACTGGAAACTCGCTGATACATTGCCTATTAGGGAAAGGAGAAAACACAAATGCCAAACTATTGGGTCGTAGGAGCGATGTTTGGAGGCAATGATGACCAATCCGATAAATTTATACGAAGAGGTTACTGGTTTTTGGGATGGGATGCTAATGATCAGCCTGGACAGGCTAAACTTCGAGACCAAATCCAGAAAGGAGATCGCATTGCGATTAAAAAGATGCTAGGCCAAGGCTCGCCACATGTCGAAATACGCGCATTGGGTGAAGTGAAAGAAATAGATGAGGAGGACAAACGGGTCTACATAGATTGGTTTGTGAAAGATCTAAAACGAGAAGTCCCAAGTCGGGGAGCTTATAAATCTATTCATGGCCCATTTCAAGAGAGTGATGATTGGGTTAAGGAAGTATTCATATATAAGTGGTCTAGTGCTCATACATTGATTGTATGCAACCCGATAAGCAACTCTTTCACTCAAAGCTACCCGCGTAAAGAAGACTGCTTTATCCTCGGATTGCAGCCATGGACTCGCCCATCTAATTCAACGAAGAGGGGCGCATGACGCATCGGACCGAAAAGGAAAAGATGATCGCCGGCGAGCTTTATCAGGCTTACGATGAAGAGCTTGTGAAAGATCGTCAAAATACGCGGAGGCTCTTGCAGGAATACAATGACTCGCCGGCGGAGAATTCCAAACTGAGACGAGATCTCTTACGCCGACTACTCGGCGGGTTGGGAGGGAACATCGAGATTGAGCCGCCTTTTCGATGCGATTACGGGTACAACATCCACGTCGGGGATTATTTTTATGCCAATTTCAATTGCGTTATCTTGGATTGCGCGCCGGTGAGAATCGGCACGCATGTATTTTTGGGACCGAACGTGCAGATTTATACGGCCACCCATCCGCTGGTGCCGGCTCAGAGAAACTCAGGCTTGGAATTCGCCAAGCCCATCACCATCGAAGACAACGTGTGGATCGGAGGCGGCGTCATCATCAATGCAGGGGTGACGATCGGTGAAGGGACTACTATCGGTTCAGGGAGCGTGGTCACCAAAGATATTCCGCCCAACGTGCTTGCCGCGGGGAACCCTTGCCGGGTTATTCGAGAGATTGGGTAATCCTTATTGCGTCGCCACAGGTAGGCGGGCAAAGGACAATTTGATGAGCGCCAGCGGATCGACTCTGGCGCCGTTAAGGCGGACGCCCCAATGCAGATGCGGGCCGGAGGCGCGGCCGGAGGCGCCGACCTTGCCGATGACTTGGCCTCGCTTGACGGCCTCGCCGTCCTGCACGGTGACTTCCGACAGGTGGAAATACATCGATTGCAGGCCGAGCCCATGATCGAGGAACACGCCCTTGCCGGAAAAGAAATGGTCGACGGTGAGACTCACCACGCCGTCGTTCATTGCCAGTACATCGGCGCCCAGCGGCGCGGCGATGTCCTCCCCGTTGTGGGGATTGCGTGATTGCCCATTGATGACCCGCAAGCGTCCGAACGCACCGGTGGTCGGTCCCTGCACCGGCTGAATAAAATTGCCGCTCCAGAACCGCTCGTCCGCGCTTTTCTCCAAGGCGATCTTGACCTGCTCCTGTTCGCTCTTAACGCGGGTTACGCTTTCCTCATCGAGATCCACCTTGTCTTTCGGCAGCGTAAGCCGTTGG
>DATFCE010000088.1:0-2869 GCA_035253365.1 Nitrospiraceae bacterium | reverse complement strand
ATTCAGTGGGACACACCAGCAACTTCGCGGCCCTTTCAGAGACATTTTCCAAGGAGGACATCATGGGATTAGCCGACAAGCAATGCGTGCCATGCCGGGGCGGAGTACCGGCGCTGGAGCAAGCCAAGGCCAAAGATTTACTCAAGCAACTTGGCCAAGGGTGGCAATTGAATAAAGACGGTCATTTGGAACGGTTATACACGTTTAAAGATTTCGCGCAGGCGCTGAGCTTCGTCAATAAGGTCGGCGCAATCGCCGAGGCCGAAGGGCACCATCCCGACCTTTATCTGTCCTGGGGGAAGTGTAAGGTGGAAATTTGGAGCCACAAGATCAACGGCCTGACCGAAAGCGACTTCTATCTCGCCGCCAAAGCGGACCGGGCATTCGAGTCAATGAAAGAAGCGGCGTAGGAGTGTCGGTAACCGTTTACGCTCATCGTTAAACGTGAAGCTTGAACGGAGCGAATAACGATCCACGAATCCGTCTGGATGGCCGGATAACTGGATGGAAAAATTCTGATGCCGAAGAATATTGTCTTGTTGTCGGATGGCACGAACAACAGCTCCAGCAAACTCTTCAAGACCAATGTGTATCGGCTCTATCAGACGCTTGATCTCGCGCAGCCTAATCCGACTTCGCCAGGTGGGCCCGAGCAGATTGCTTATTATGACGATGGGGTAGGCACGTCGTCCTTCAAGCCGTTGGCGATCCTCGGCGGCGCCTTCGGGTGGGGGCTGAAACGTAATGTCATCGATCTGTACACCTTCCTTTGCCAGAACTACGAGTCAGGCGATCAGATCTTCTGTTTCGGGTTCAGCCGGGGCGCCTTTACGATTAGAGTTCTTACGGGACTGATCAATAGCCAGGGTCTTGTGAATGCGGACACGAAAGCGGAACTCAGGCGACTGGCCACCAATGCCTACCGTGCATACCGAGATCAACGCTATCGTTCCTTCTTTCGGATGGAGCGTCCTTTTCGCGCTCTGCGTAATATCGTTCTTCAAGGTGTGGACCGGGCGAAAGGCGTAACATCTAAAAGCCCGCGAACACCACAAGGAACGCCGATTACCTTCCTTGGGCTGTGGGACACCGTCGCCGCCTATGGGTTGCCGATCGATGAGCTTACCCGTGCATGGAGGGCGGTCATCCCCCTGTCCATGCCCGATCGCGAGCCAAGCCAAAATATCACGCGCGCGTGCCATGCGCTGGCCCTTGACGATGAACGAAAAACCTTTCATCCCGTCTTATGGAATGAACGCAATCTGGACGGGCAGAACATTCACACGAGACGCATCAGAGACGAACAATTCAGCCAAGTCTGGTTCGCCGGAATGCATTCGAATGTCGGGGGCGGTTATCCCGACGACGCGCTGGCTTACGTGTCGCTCGACTGGGTGATGGGGGAGGCGGAAGCACACGGGTTACGGTTCAAACCGGGCGAGCGCCAGAAAGTGCAGACCCTGGCTGATATGAAAGGGGTGCTCTACGATTCCCGCCAGGGTCTCGGCGGTACCTATCGTTATCTGCCGCGAAAGCTCGCCGTGCTGACGAACGACGACGAGCATGATGTTGTGATCGCCCGTCCAAAAATCCATGAGAGCGTGTTCGCCCGAATGGAGAAAGGGTGCGACCGATACGCACCGATTGGATTGCCGGGGCGATACGCCGTCGTGACGGCGAAAGGCGATATTCAGGACTTGCCGTCTGCGAATGATCGATCCCTC
Source organism: Nitrospiraceae bacterium (assembly GCA_035253365.1). Taxonomy (GTDB): domain Bacteria; phylum Nitrospirota; class Nitrospiria; order Nitrospirales; family Nitrospiraceae; genus DATFCE01. The sequence continues at coordinate 1,145 of DATFCE010000088.1, read as the reverse complement.
GTCATCGAGAGTCAGACTCAGGCGAAGAGTCGTTCGAACCTTCAGGAGAATGTCTGGAATCTCGTTTGGTGGAAGCGGGTCTTCTATTTCCTTTCTGTCATGGTGGCCGCTGCGCTTGCGGCTTTTCCGCTCTACCGTCCTGCGACGGGCACCTGCGAGGAAATATTCTGTTGGCTGTCACCGATCGTGAGCGGCATCGGCATGCTTCTGCCGGGCTTTGTGGGTCCTTGGCTAAACGCCTATCAGAGTCATCCATTGAGTTTTGCCGCTCTTGCATTGGGATTAATTGTGCTGATCTGGATCGGAAGTCGGCTTCAGGTTCGGATCTTCGACACGATGCGCGCTCTATGGATGCCCGCTCTTCAGCACCCGCGACAGACGGTGCCGGTTGCCCCGTTGCCGGATGATGCGCTGTTCAGGCTGCGCACGCATCGGTACTATAAAGCCTTCTTCGATGTCTTGGTTCGATATGTGCTCCCTTCCCTCGCGGGGGCACTTGCGGTGTGGGTCATCCTGGCGGGCATCAGCCAAGGCTTGTTCGCAATGATGAGCGCCGGGGGCTTGGTGTGCACGCCGACGAAGTCCGATCAGATGAAGCCGGACATCCTGACGGAGGGCGCCTTTCCCAGCAATGCGCTTTGTTGGGCGAGCGGCACCAAACTCAGGAAAGGCAAACGGTACAAATTCACCATCGCCATCAATAAAACCGAATGGAAGGACGGGGACAACATCCAGCCCGGCGTCGGCGGGTTCGGATTGGATCAGATGACGCCCGCCATGTATCCGGGACTTTTATTCCGCCGCTACATAGGAGAGCCCTGGTTCAAGCCGGTTGCTCGTATCGGCACTCGGGGCAGTGATGAATACCTGCTCAACCCCGCGGACTTATCTCTTCCGGATCAGGCGACTACAAAACTTGTCGCCGAAATCACGGCACGCCGCGACGGCGAGCTCTTCCTGTTCGTCAACGACGCCGTGCTGCCGTTTCCAAAGGCCTGGCAATGGTTTTATAAGAACAACAGGGGAACAGCGACCGTCACGGTTCAGCCGGTTGACAAAGCCGACTGATGCTTGGTCGCCTTAGAAGACTGCTGAGTCGCTCCGTCGGCATGCCAAACGCCGGATCCCGTTAGAGTTCTATGAAA
>DATFCE010000087.1:0-8662 GCA_035253365.1 Nitrospiraceae bacterium | reverse complement strand
TTGCTTCGTCTGCGGCCTCGTTCGGGAAAGAACGCGTCTTGGCGCGCCTGGGGTGGGCGGGTGAGATAAACCATTTTGAGCGTCCTTTTGGAAGAGATGAAAAGAGAAATTTATGGCTACTCAGGTTGAAGATTTACTGGAAGCCTTAGAAGACTCCGATGACGCGACCCGGGAAGACGCCGCCAGGACACTGGCCGACCTGGCCGATCCCGGCACGTTGGACTCCTTGCTTCAGGCGTGCGGGGATGAATATTGGTCCGTCCGCTCGCATGCCGGGTGGGGCGTGGCGAAGATCGGAGGACCTCGGGCCGTTGAGGCGTTGATCGGGCTCTTCAACGATCCGATCATGGAAGTCCGTAACGAAGCCGTGGCCGCAATGGTGCAACTCGGCGCCGGGACGATGGAGCGATTGATCCAATGTTTGAAAGACGAACGGTGGCGCGTTCGCGAGCATGCCGCTAAGGCCTGCGGCGAGATCAAGGACGGACGCGCAGTGGATGCGCTCATAGCGGCGTGCCGCGATCGAGACGGGGCCGTCAAGAGCGCCGCGGCGGAAGCCCTGGGAAAAATCGGCGATCCGAAAGCGATTCCGGCCCTGGTCAAGCTCTTTCGGGATTCATCGAAGACGGTGCGGGAGACCGCGGGGACGGCGCTGGTCAAGATTGGTGAAGCGTCCGTGCCGTTCTTGATCGACAGTTTAACCGACAAGGATTTCGTGGTCCGGTGCCATGCGGTTCGAGCCTTGGGCGGGATGACGACCGACTATCAGATCGGCCGCTCATGGGTGCGGGATCCCCAGGTGGTGCAGCGATTAATTGAGATGCTGAAAGATCCCGATCGCGCCGTGCGAGAAGACGCAACGATCGCATTGGGCATGATCGGCGATCCGCGGGCCATCGATGCGCTGATTGAGGCCATGAAAGATGGCGCGGTGAAGCGGCATGCGATCATGTCGCTGGGCATGATCGGCGATTCGCGGGCGCTGCCGCCCGTTCTCGATGCCTTGAAAGGAAAAGGCATTCGCCAGGACGGTACGCCGACGCCGGGCTGCATTGTGAGCGAGGAAGCGTTCATCAAAGAGGCGGCCGCCACGGCATTGGGCCACTTCCGCGATCCGCGAGTTATTCCGGAGTTGATTCTCTTGTTGAAAGACATGGTATTGCGCGAGCGAGCCTCCGCCTCGCTGGTGTTGATCGGCGACACGGCGATTGAGCCGTTGGTGGCGTTTCTCCATGATCCGAAAGTCTCGGAGGTCGAATCCGAAGGAGAGCGGGTGATGTCCTTTGCGACCAGCCGGTTGACTGCGGTCGACGCGCTCAAGCAAATCGCCATGGAAACCCTGAAGAAGCTGGGATGGGAACCTCCGACCGAAGATGAAGTGGACTCCAGTAAGGCCGATAATTTACGGGTCGATATGCCCTTAGGGGACACCGGGCGCTTCGGGCCGTCCGGCGATCTCGCCAAAGGGGCGATGTGACTGCGGGCTGAATGCAGCGACCGCTCTCCTTCGCGCAGTGATCCCTCTCCTTCACGTGGACATGGCTGATAGCGTTCAAGAACAAATCGCCGCACTGCGGGATGAAGACTGGTCAGTGAGAGAAGAGGCGGCAACTTTGCTCGGATCGTTTCGTGATGAAAGGGCGGTAGAGCCTTTGATTAAAGTGCTCCGAGATCCGGATCGTGCCGTCCGCACGGCGGCGACCCACGCGTTAACGGAAATTGGGGAAACGGCGGTTCCCGCCGTCGGTGCGTGTCTAAGCGATCCCGATTTGACGGTTCAGGAGGCCGCGTCCGCGATCCTCTCTTCGATTGGAGATGATCGCGTGGTCGAGCCGCTCCTTCGCGCGTTGCGTAGTTCGGATTGGGTCGTCCGAATGCATGCGACGAAAGCCTTAGCGCGAATAGGGGATCGTCGGGCGGTCACGCCGCTCATCCCATTGCTTCACGATAAGGTGAAGGCCGTGCGGGTCGATGCGGCCGGCGCCTTGGCGTCGATCGGCGAAGCGGCCGTTTCTCCATTGGTGGATGCCTTGACGCATCAGGAGTGGCTGGTGCGGCTCCATGCAGTGGAGGCGCTGGGAAAGATCAAATCCCCGGTTGCGGTCGAGCCCTTGCTGCATCTGCTGTTTAATGATCGAGATGCGGCCATCCGAACAGATGCCGCCCGCGCGTTGGGCGACATCGGCGATCCTCGGGCGGTGGATTTTCTGCTGACGGCCATGTCGGACATCGATGTTCGCCCCGTCGCCGTTGAAGCTCTGGGCAAAATCGGGGATCGGCGGGCGGTGCCGGCTTTGATCGCTGTAATAAAAGGCATGAGCCGGCCCGCGCAGAGCAGATCGATTGCCGGGTGCGGTGATCAGTGGGATGAAGAAATCGTGACGATCGCGGCGGCGATCCGGGCATTGGCTCACATTCGAGATGAGACGGTCATCCCCGCGTTGGTCGCGGCGCTGCACAGCACGCTGACACGCGCGGAAGCGGCTTCCGCCCTCGTCACATTCGGACCGCCCGCCATTCCGTTTCTGCTCGATGTGTTGAAGAAGGAAATCGATGAGAACCTTCTGTACCATGCCAAAGACGCCCTGTTCGAACTGGGCTGGAGACCGAACCGACTGTAGGCCGGGTGGCTATGTCCAAAGAATCGCTCGAGACGCTGATTTCTGAACTGACGCATGAAGAAGATTGGCGTCGGATGCGGGCCACGGCTGCCTGCTTGGCCGGTGGACCGAAAGCCGTCGATGGATTGATTCACGCGTTGGAGATCGGTGATACCGCGCTGAGGATGGAAGCGGCCGGGATGCTGGCTCGTATCAAGGACCCTCGCGGCGGAGTGCCTTTGGTGCGGCTGCTCAACGATGGCGATCCATCGGTGAGAAAGGCCGGGGCCATCGCGCTTGAGCAAATGGCGGGGGTTCTCGACACCGCGTCGGCCACCGCTTTGGTCCAGGATCTTCACGAGTTTCAAGAAGACGATCAGAAGCAAGCGGTGATCGCCCTCCTGGGAGTAATTCCCAACTCTATCGAGCCGTTGACGGCGATGTTGAAGCACGCCGATGAGAATGCGCGCGTCACGGCGGCGACGATCCTGGAGCATTTGCTCGACCCGCGCGCGGCCGATGCTCTTGTGGAATCGATGGCCGATCCGGACGTTCAAGCGATTGCGGTTCGTACCCTGAAGAAGCTCGGCGCTATCCGGGAGCGGATCGATCGCGCCTTTGACGCCTTGCGCGAGGTGGAGGAATCCAATCTGCGCGAGGATGCTCGAATGTCGACGGTCATCGATCTGCTCGGGATCGGGCGCCCGAGCGTGGAGATCCTCATCGATTATTTACGAGACGATGATTGGGTCGTGCGGGAAGCGGCCGCGGATCTTCTGGGGAAAATCGGAGACATCCGAGCAGTTGATCCCCTTATTGAGCGACTTCGTATCGATAAGGACACGGGCGTGAAGGAAATTGCGGCCAAATCTTTGGGATTGATCGGCGATGCCCGGCCCGTCGACCTCTTGGTTGAATTGATTCCCATCCGTCCGCTCAGAATTTTTGCCGTGGAGGCGTTGGCGAAGGTGAAAGATACCGAAAAACTGCGTCCGTACGCGGAGCTGTTCGAGCGATTGAAGACCGACCGCGACGGAATCGTGTCCTATAACGCGGGCATGATTGTAGACAAGCTGAACGCGATGGCCGCCCAATCCGCGGAGCAGGCACATCAGGAAGAGGTTCCACATGAGTGAGACCGAGCAGACCGATCGAATCAGCCAATTGCTGGGTGCGCTGCGCGATGAGAATGATGCCTTGCGCGACCACGCGGCGGCGAGTTTGGGCCAGATGGGAAAAGAGGCGCTTCCTCGATTGATGGGCCTGCTTGCGGACGAGGACCTTGCCATCCGCGAGGCGGCGACCAGTGCGATTGTTCGAATGGGTCCCGTGGTGGTCGACGACGTGATCGACGCGTTACAAGACGATGAGTGGGCGGTTCGGGAACAAGCCGCGACGGCGCTTGGAAAATTGAAAGATCCGCGCGGCGTTGAGCCGCTGGTGCGAGCCTTAAAGGATAAAGATGGCGGTGTCCGCGGCTCGGCGGTGTGGGCGTTGGAGCGGATCGGCGATCCTCGTGCAGTGCCCGGCCTGGTCGAGGCATTGACCGATGGGACGGTGAGGGAAGACGCGGCGCGCGTGCTGAAGAAGATCGGAGACGTGCGGGCCGTCGAGGCGTTGATCGACGGATTGCTGGGGAACAACTGGATGGTTCGCCGTCATGCGGCTGAGGCGTTGGGGAAAATCGGGGACGCGCGTGGAGTGGCGCCGCTCATGGAAGCGCTGAAAGACGAAGACTGGCTGGTGCGCCGGAATGCCGCCGAGTCCTTGGCTCGTCTGGGAGACCAGCGGGCGGTGGATTCCCTCGTACCCTTGTTGGAAGATGAAAATGAAATGGTCCAGGAAACCGCCGAAGGCGCCTTGGCCAGTCTCGGCTGGAAACCCAACCAGCCTACACAATAGTGAGGAATGACATGGCGGATGAGACTCCGATAAAGCTCCTTCAAATCGGTCCCAAGGGGGGCGCGAAAAAAGACGGATTTAATTTGGTGACGGAGAAGGTGGTCTCCGTCAATCCGGCGGCCAAGCAATTGGAAGTCGAATTGCTGGCTTATGACGGCAAGACGGTCGTGCTGGATGTGGCGGAAGAGGCTCTTGAGGACTTGCAAAGGATCAAGCCCGGCGACGGCGCCACGATCCGGGTGGTCGAAGACGGCGGGAAACGGCTGGCCAAGAATTTTCGCATCCGGGCGAAGGATCCCAATGCGGCCAAAGCGGATGCCATGCTTATGGATCTCAAAGATACGCATTGGCTCAATCGGAAGTATGCCGCGGAGTCCTTGGGGAACCTGAAGGACGTGCGGGCGGTGGATCCCTTGGTGGAGGCGCTGATGGACGAGGTCGGCGATGTGCGCCAACGCGCGTATGATTCGCTCATCAAGTTGGGCGGCCCTTCCGTCCCATCGTTAGTCCCGTTGCTGGTCTCGGAAGAAGATGAACTCCGCCAGTCGGCCACCGAAATCATCCGCAAAATCGGAAAGCCAGCGGTCGAGCCTCTGGCCACGGCATTGGCCGACGCAGATGATCGGCTCAAGACTCGGATTTTAAAGGTGCTCGATCGGATGGGTTATAAACCGAAACCCAAAGACACCGAAGAGGTTAAACAACTCGGACGCGCGGGTGAAGCCTCTTCTATTTGATGGCGGCGTCTCGGTCGGGCCGGCCGACCGAAATGTACCGGAACCCGAGCGCTGCCATGCGTTCCGCTTCGTACACATTGCGTAGGTCGATGAAGAGCGGACGACGGAGCGCGGTCTTGATCGCGTCAAAATCGAGATTCCGGAATTGATTCCATTCGGTCACGAGAACCAGCGCATCCGCGCCGGTCGCGGCATCGTATGGATCGGTGCAAATGGTCGCATGCGGAAGGAGTCTCGCGCCTTCTTCGAGCGAGGCCGGATCGTAAACGCGCAGTCGGCATCCCTCCGCCAGAAGCCGTTCGGCAATGAACAGAGCGGGCGATTCTCGAAGATCGCTGGTGTTCGGCTTAAACGAAAGCCCCAACATGCCGATCGTCTTGTCTTTTAAACCTCCGAGCGCTTTCTGAATCTTCTCAATCATGAGTTGCCGCTGGCGCTCGTTCACGCGGGCCGCCGCACGGGTAATTTCCATCTGGTACCCGACATTTTCACCGGTCTGGATGAGCGCCGCCACATCTTTGGGGAAGCATGATCCGCCGAAGCCGGGGCCGGCATGCAGAAATTTTGTCCCGATTCGATGATCGAGGCCCATGGCTTTCGCGACGACTTGCACATCGGCGTCGACACGCTCGCAGAGGTTGGCGATCTCGTTGATGAAGGAGACCTTGGTGGCCAGAAAAGCGTTCGAGGCGTACTTGATCATCTCAGCGGTCGGAATGTCCGTCACGACGAACGGCGTCTCCAAAAGGTAAAGAGGTCGGTACAGATCTTTCATGATCGCGACCGCCTGGTCGCTGTCCGCCCCGATGACGACGCGATTGGGACGGAGGAAGTCTTCAATCGCCGATCCTTCACGGAGGAATTCCGGATTGGAGACGACATCGAATCGACACGGCTTGGACTGATGGCTCCGAATCACTTCCCGCAGTCTTTCCCCTGTCCCTACGGGGACGGTGGATTTCGTGGCGATCACTTTGTAGCCGGTCATGGTGCGGGCAATCCCACGGCCGACTTCTTCGACGTAGGAGAGATCGGCGGATCCATCGCTTCGGGTCGGCGTGCCGACGGCAATAAAAATGACCAAGGCTTGGTCGACGGCCTTGGCTATATCCGTCGTGAAGGTCAAACGATTTTCCCGTAGGCCTTTGGCGACCAGCTCGGTAATGCCCGGCTCATAAAAAGGCACGTCCCCTTTTTCCAGCCGAGTCACGCGTCGTTCATCGACATCCATGCAGACGACGTTTAAGCCGAATTCCGCAAAGCTGGCCCCTGTCACGAGACCGACGTAGCCGGTTCCAATCACGCTGATGTACATATCGACACTCCATTCTTCATGTCTTCATGGGGACAGAGACGTGGGATGTGTGCGGGACTATGGACGCCGGAAGTATAACAAGACATGCATAGCGCGGCAAGCATCGGCGATGAGAAAGGAAGACGTGCGATGCCGGAACGGTTCGTTGACAGGCTTTGTGGCGCTTCAGTACAATCCACCTTCGGCTTGGCATAAGAGCTGCGCAATGGCCCTCCAGACCGGCGCCATCCTCCGACCGTTGGCGGTGATGATGAATCGGCACATTCAATCGATTCGTCCAAACGCCACGTTGTCTGAAACCGCCGGCGTCATGCGTAATTCCCGGGTCGGGGCATTGTTGGTCGAAAGCGAGGGCGCCTACGTCGGTATCGTCAGCGAGTCCGATCTTGTCCGAAAGGCGATGGCCATGGGCCTCGATCCCGATCAGACACCGGTGCGGAGCCTCATGAGCAGTCCTCTGATCACGATCGAAATCGATCGCTCGGCTCATGAAGCCAGCGATCTTATGTCGGAAAAAGGAATCAGGCATTTGGTGATTACTCAAGACAGTCAGATTGTCGGAATCATTTCCGTGCGAGACTTGTTGCGATATTTTAAGAATTGGGGAACCCTCTGATTCTCGCGGTCTCGAGCGTCTTCGCCTTCAACTCTGCCTGTTCGCTCTTCTTCCTATGATCTCCAGTTCGTCTCGATGGCCGCGATTTTGGTTGTTGGCCACGGCGTTTGTGACCGGTGCCGTCGTCATGGCCCTTGAAATCCTGGGCAGCCGATTACTGGCCCCGGTGTTCGGCAATTCGCTTTATGTGTGGGGCGCGCTCATCGGCGTGATCCTCGGCGCCATGAGCAGCGGCTATGCCGCAGGAGGCTGGTTGGCGGACCGCCATCCCGGAGGGTCTGTTCTTGCATGGTTGCTCCTCATCTCGGGTGGCTGGACCTTTCTTCTGGCTGGAGCCGGACAGCCGGTCATGTTGAAGGTCGTCTCCTGGATTCAGGATCCACGGTGGGGCCCGTGCCTGGCGGCCAGCCTTCTCCTGGGGCCGCCGGCCTTCTGTTTGAGCGGCGTGTTGCCGGCTCTTCTACGGCTGTCAATCGGCGACTTGGGACATTTGGGCCGGCAGACCGGCAGGATGATCGCTGTATCGACCATCGGCAGTTTAGTCGGTACATGGGGAACCGCCTTCTACCTTCTGACGTGGTTGGGCAGCTTGGCACTGGTGACTTTGCTGGGCAGCCTTCAAGTGACGCTCGGCATCCTGTGGTGGTGGCGGGCCGTCGCCGTCCGAGCAGGGCACCTCGTACGCGCCGCCGGTAGCGCGGGACTGTTGGTGTGTGCATTCAGCCTGGGGTGGTTTTCACTGCATCCGGTTCAGGTCCTTTCAGCGCCGATTTACCAAGAAGACAGCCCATACCAGCAGGTCCGTGTGCGGGATGACGACCTGTTTCGTTACCTGATCCTGGATCGGACCTTTCACGCCGTCATGTGGAAGGCCGATCCCGTTGAACTCTTTTTACCGTACAGTCAACTCATGATGGCCGCGCTCGCGATTGGGCCGGAACCGACGCGCGTTCTGATTCTTGGGCATGGCGGTGGGTCGCTCGCCAAATGGCTGGCGCATCGCTGGCCCGCGTTGGAAGTCGATACCGTAGAAGTCGATCCGTCGGTCGTCCACGCTGCGGAACATTATTTCAACTACACGCCGACGGAAACTCACCATGTCTATGTAAAGGATGCAAGGCTGTTTCTCCGTACCACGGCTCGGCAATATGACATCATCTGGTTGGATGTCTTTGCCAGGCACCTGATTCCGTTCCATCTTACGACGCGGGAGTTTTTTGGCGAAGTGCGCGCGCATCTGCGCTCCAATGGAGTACTGGCCGTCAACTTGGCGTCATCCGGCGAAGGCCCCGATCGGCAACGCTCGTATGCTGTAGTGGAGACGCTTCGGACGGTGTTTCCCATCATTGAATCGTTCGCGGTGAAAGGCCCCTGGCGGACAAATCAGCCCGAGGCTGAAAATCTCATTTTTTTCGCCGGCGATCCCGTACCGATCATGAGTCAACCGGAATTTATGACCCGTGTAAGTAGTCTCGTCTCGCAGAGGAGGCTC
>DATFCE010000086.1:0-3912 GCA_035253365.1 Nitrospiraceae bacterium | reverse complement strand
GGGGCGAATTCCGTCACCGCGCTAAAGACGGCACGCTGTTCGATGTCGACATCACGACTCAAGAGACGGCGTTTCACCATCGGCCGGCGGCAGTTTCCCTGGCCGTCGATCTGGCCGAGCATAAGCGCGCCGAGCGAGCCTTGCGCGACAGTAAGGCCCGATTGAATGAGCGCGAAGCCCTCCTCGCGCAGTACCGGCACGAGCACTACCGTTTACAAGCTTCCCAGGAACAGCTTCGGCATGATATCCAAGAGCTCGAGCTCTTTCATGACCTGACCGTCGATCGGGAACTAAAGATGATGGAGTTGGAGCGGGAAAATGCCCGGCTGAAGGCCCGGCTGCGACAACAGAGCAAGACTCCACGGGCCGACTGACGGGGACCTACACATGAGGATGCAGGCGATAGCGGCTGCTTTCGGATAACCATCGATGGGCTTCGGGGGCAAATCGGCTCCTGAATCGGTGAGCCTCGATGGCGCGGATCACGGAAAGCAGGAGCACGTGCCGATCGATCGGCTTGAACAGAAAGTCGTATGCGCCCGCTTCAAACGCTTGCCGAGCTAAACATGGCGCCCCATGTCCGGTCAGCACGATGATCGGCGTCATGGGACGCACCTTTTTCATCTGGGAAATCAGCGTCGCTCCGTCCATTCCAGGTAACCGACCTTCGCATATAATGACGTCGTAATCCACCCACGCGATTCGGGTCAACGCCAGCTCGACCGAGGCGCACGTGTCGACCGTGATATCGGAGAACCACAAGCTCAATGTTCCCGACAACGCCTCCAAGAGTGCCGCGTCGTCATCGAGGATCAGGATCCGGCTTCGTTCCATATTCCCGTGAAATTAAAATTTAAAATTAAAAATTGCGGTGGCTCAATCGCCCGTGTCGCCGCCGTGTTGTTTCAGAATGCCGAGCGCTTCGGGCATCCGGCCGCCGGCCCGCACAATCACCAGGACGCGGCCCGAACGGATTCCGGTCTCAAAACGGCGCGCCTCGGTTTCGGGAATGTTGAGACCAACAAGACCCCCGATGACGCCGCCCGCCGCTGCTCCGAGGCCGGCCCCGGCCGCGATCGTCCCACCTGTGATCCCAAGCGCCGAAGCCAACGCACCGCCGGCCATGATCGGACCGACCCCCGGAATCGCCAACACCCCCACAGCGACGAGCAGTCCGGTCAATCCTCCTAAGAGCCCTCCGCCGACTGCGCCCTTGGCCGCTTCCTCTCCCGCTTTCGTGCCGGTCTCGCCGATCAATTCTCCTTCATCGGTACGATCCCGCATCGCCAACCCGATCTGCTCTTCGGTAAATCCTGAGGCCTTCAAATCACTCACCGCATTGCGGGAGGATGTCAAATCGGGAAACAAGGCTCCCACAATCCGGCGGTCATTCGCCCCGCTTCCCATCAACGGCGTCCCGGAAGATTGAGTTGGATTGCTTATAGGCATGGCTACCTCAATAATTTTTAGAGTTTGAGTTTTCAGTTCTTAGTTTTGAATTGGTTTCCGCACTCAAAATTCAAACTCACAACTCAAAATTTTGTTTAGGGTTACTCCGGCTCATTCTTGACCCGGTAGTAGTCGGTGACGGGCAAGGGATCGACCGTCGTCGCTTGCGGCCCTTTCTCGCCGATTTCGACGTTGAAACTCACCTCCATGCCGTCTTCCAACTCTTCGAACTTCATATCGTGAACGGCATTCCGGTGAAAATATACTTCCTCACCGCCGCCCTCCTGCAGAATGAACCCATAGCCCTCATCTTGGAACACCTTACTGATGACTCCACGCACCGGAACAGGAGGCACCCGAACCTCATGCGAGGCGCGCTTGTCGCGATATTTCTCCAATTCTGTTTCGATCGCCTCGAACGCGGAACGAATGGCCCGCTCGAATGTCTCCTCTTGCTTTCTCGCCGTGATGGTTCGTCCGGGGATTTGCACAACAACCAGGGCTTCCGCCATGTCATCGGCCTTCTTATGCTCATTTTTGCTCAGCGTCACGCGCGCATGCGTCATGTCACCTCGTCCCGCTTCGAGTCCGGCCACACTAGCTTCGATTTCCTCTCGCCACCCCGGCGTCATGGATACATTGCGGCTTTCGATCTGTAGGTCCATCGGGCCCCCCGTTCGATTTCAGTTTAACTTGAAAGTTTTGCAAATGGCAGGCCCAACTATGCCGCCGCAAACGCTCTGAAGATAAGAACATGCAATATGCGTTGGAGAAGGAGCATCGTGCGATTCGTGCAAGCTGTCCCCATCTAGACACGCTGTCCCGTGGGAGACCTTCTCCGACAGTGAGCAGGGAAGTGTTTTGAAAGCTGCCGGATTACATAGGTCCCCCCGCGGCCATGCGGCCGTGCCTACGTCATCCTTCGACTTGGCCATGGTGGCAATCTCATGGACATGCTTCTCTCCATCCGGCTGATAACGATTATGTGTGATGGAAGGTAGGGTGCCTTATCTTGACATTCTTTGCTGTCCGTTCGGTGGAGGGAGGCACGGGAAGCTTATGTCGGAGCAGTTTGAACGCATCTTTCGCGATCGTCGGGATGCAGGACTGGCCTTAGCAGATAAGCTTGCCGCCTATGCGAATCGAGCAGACGTTCTCGTGCTTGCACTGCCAAGAGGCGGCGTGCCGGTGGCCGCGGAGGTGGCGCGGGCCATTCATGCGCCATTGGACATTTTTCTCGTTCGGAAGTTAGGCGTCCCCGGTCACGAAGAATTGGCCATGGGAGCCATCGCCACCGGCGGCGTGCGCGTGCTCAACCAAGACGTCATACGCCTGGCCGGCATCACACCCGAGGTCATCGAAGCAGTCACACGCAATGAATTGGAGGAGTTGGCGAGGCGCGAGCGAGTCTATCGCGGCACTCGCGGCACCAGGTCGGTGCGCGACCGTCTGATCATTCTCATCGACGACGGATTGGCTACCGGCTCGACCATGCGGGCGGCAATTACCGCGCTCCGGCAACACAAGCCAGCCGGCATCGTCGTGGCCGTTCCGGTCTCGGCAGCCGACACCTGCGATGACTTGAAAGCGGAGGTCGATCGCATCGTCTGTGCGGTGACCCCTGAGCCGTTTTTCGGCGTCGGCATGTGGTATGAGGATTTTACGCAGACGACCGACCAGGAGGTACGAGATCTCCTGGACCAGGTCGCTCGGCAACAACATGAGACGATGGACGGCAGAGGGGCACAGTCATGAGCGTAACCGCGACACTGGTAGCCACTCTCACGGAGAGCATCACTCCACTGACGGGAAGCCAAGCGGATTATGACCCGCTCATCGCACATATCGGAGACGCCGCCTTCGTGCTGTTGGGCGAAGCCTCGCACGGCACGCGGGAATTTTACCGGGAGCGGACCCGCATCACCAAGCGGCTGATGGAAGAGAAAGGATTTACCGTCATCGCGCTTGAAGCCGATTGGCCGGACGCGTCCCGCGTGAACCGTTACGTGCACCACCAGGGGACGGACGCGACCGCTCACGAGGCGCTCGGCGGCTTCAGGCGGTTTCCCAGATGGATGTGGCGCAACAAAGAGGTCGTCGCCTTCATCGAATGGGTGCGCGCCTATAATAGGGACTTGCCGGCCGACCGGCAGGTCGGGGTCTACGGCCTGGACCTCTACAGCCTGCAGACGTCGATGGCGGAGGTCCTGACCTATCTTGATAAGATCGATCCGGAGGGGGCGAAGCGCGCCCGCTATCGATACTCCTGTTTCGACCATTACGGCGAGGATGCGCAGGCGTACGGCTATGCCGCAAGCTTTGGCCTATCCGGCTCCTGTGAAGAGCAGGTGGTCCGCCAATTGGTGGATCTGCATACGCGCCGTGACGAGTACGCGCGACGGGACTCGGGAAGGGGCGCGTCCCGGCGCGACGAGGTGGGCGGGGGTACTCGGGAAGGGGCGC
>DATFCE010000085.1:0-8716 GCA_035253365.1 Nitrospiraceae bacterium | reverse complement strand
AATCACGAACTCCCGGAAGTCGGGTCCGGTGCCGTTCTTGATGATCGCCTGCCAGCCGCTCTTCAGCGGCTCCGGCTCGCCGGCGCCCAAAGGATCGAGATACTCCGAGCCTTTGGGCTCGACCACAAACGCCCCGAACAGTCCCATCACGGTCAACTCGCGGTCGTTACTGTAGCTATGAAATTGCCGGCTGCCCTCCTGCATCGTGGGTGGGATGTACCACTCCAATTCCACGCTTTGGCCCTGCGGCGCCACGGAGTCAGAATTCGTCGTGATCGCCGGCTTGCCGGTCGCGCTCACGATCATGCTGGAGCCATGAATATGCAGGCTGACATCCTCCCCGCCGTCGAGCTTGTTCTGGAGCGTGATTTTGACGCAGTCGCCTTGGTTGCCGCGAATGGCCAACGGCTGAATCCAATTGTTCTGCAAGCCGGTGGCGACGGCCCCCGGATCATAGCCTTCCTTTGTTCGCGCCTCGCGATTCTTGGTTTCTTCTTCGCGAACCTTCTCGATGTTCTCCGTCAGCACGTACATGTAGCCGGGGTAGTAATCCATCCACCGATTCAACGTGATCTCGACATTGATGGCCGAGATGTCGTACTGCCGAACCGGCGCCTTCGCCGGACAGCGCCCACCGAGGTTGGAGACCGGTTCGGTCCCGGTCTGCGACATCAACAAATAATCCTGATTGCCGGCTCCATACTGGTGCATCATCGACATGTCATTAAAAAGACCGCTGGTGCGCTGCGCCTCCGCATCCCGCTCCATCTGCTGCATGAACCGCTGATGCTGGCGCTCGACCATTCCAGTCCGCTCAGGATGGCCTTCCATCGCATCTTCAACGATCGTTTGGCCCTTGAGCTGTTCCGCCCACTCCGGCGTCTGATGGCTCATCGCGTGATTCATGGTCACGGGCGCCACGCCCGCAGACTGTTCGTGCTCGCCTCCTGCGTGACGGCCGCTTGTTTCAGCCCATAGCGTTGCCGAGATTCCCACCGACCAGACGGCAACTGCCATGACTGAAACGGTGGTGGCTCGGCGGAATGCCGCCCGCAACCGACTCATCGAAGGCCCTTGGTCCTGATACGTCTTTCGCATTCCGCTCCTCCTTGAATAAAGCTTGATCTCGATGCACGGTGTGGCTCATTCACGAGCCGCGCACAATCGTTGGACAATGGCGATGAATCAGATTCATACAATCTACGAGGCCGCATGCGCGGAGCAGAATAGAAGTTTGCAAACGGCGTTCCTTATCGTGATCGTGAGATGATGCTCGTAACCCGCGGTAATGCACGGCTCTCAGCAGACACGAGCGCAAAATCACCCCCTCTGAATGGGGCGCTCACATCCCTCAGTTCCCACGACAGTTAGAAAGCGTTGCAGTCATGAATGGTTGCACGGGAGGGTTAAAAGTTCCATCAATGGGGCGCCGACGCCCATTGAATGGAGGCCCTGTGATCGAGAGAAGCCGCACGTGTGGACGTGGCCCCGCAGACTTGGGACCAAGAGCGTTGAGCACGGAATGAACGGGAATCCTTCAAATATGACGGAAGGGGTCAGACATGGCGGGCTAGAACATGCCCCGGAGGCCGTGCTTTTTGACCATCCGTTCCATTGTTTTGCGGTCCACCCCGGCCTCGCGGGCGGCGCGGCTCATATGGCCATCGTGGCGTTTCAGTAATTCGACGAGAAAATTACGCTCGAACGACCGGACCAGCCGTTGCTTCGCCGCTTTGAAGGGACCCAAGCCGTTCACGGGTATCATCCCGCTTGCCGACAGGCGAATCCGCTCGGGAAGATGATCGGAATGGATCACCGGTCCATCGGCCAGTGCCGCCGCGCGCTCGATCACATTGAGGAGTTCACGAACATTGCCGGGCCAGGCATACCGGGTGAGGAGTTGGAGGGTCGTCGGATCGAAATACGGCTTGGCGCCGATCGCCGTCTCGTGTTGGCTCATGCACCGCTGCAAGAATTCGCCGGCCATCAGTTCGATATCTCCATCGCGGGCCCGCAGCGGCGGCAACGCGAGTGAGATCACATTGAGTCGATAGTACAGATCTTGGCGGAACGATCCACGCCGGCAGGCCTCCTCGAGGTCCTGATTGGAAGCCGCCACGATCCGGACATCCAGGTCCAGAAACCGAGTTCCGCCGACCGGGCGAACCTGCCGCTCTTGCAACACTCGAAGCAATCGGGATTGCAGGGACGGACTCATGCCGCTCACTTCGTCCAAAAAGACCGTTCCGCCGTGGGCCATTTCAAAGAGACCCGGCTTCGATGCGTGCGCGCCGGTAAAAGCACCTTTTTCGTGCCCGAACAGTTCCGACTCCAGCAACGTGTCCGACAACGACACGCAATCGACGGGGATGAAGGGCCGATGCCCGCGCGGACTAAGCTCATGAATCGCTCGGGCGAACAACTCCTTTCCCGTGCCGCTTTCGCCATAGATCAGCACGTTGGCACCCGTCGGAGCAATTTTCTTCATGAGCGCCAGGACCTCCTGCATGGCGGGACTGTGACCTATAATACGGTCATGGTAACGACGTCCTACTGTTGCCTTGCCGGACTCACGATCCGCCGCCGGGAACGGCTCGGGCCGATTCTCTACGGTCTTGCGGGGACCGCTGAACGCGCGCCGCGCGACATCCTCCAATTCGGCGCTGGAAAACGGCTTCGGCAAATAATCGAACGCCCCATCCCGCATGGAGGCAACCGCGGTTTGGACCGTCGCGTAGGCTGTCATGAGGACGACCTGCACGTCAGGGTCCACCCGCTTGGCCGCGCTCAGCACCTCGATGCCGTCAATCCCCGGCATGCGAAGATCCGTTAAGATCAACCCGGGACGTTCCTGTTCCAAGACGGCAAGCGCCCGTACCGGGTCCTCTTCGGTCAGACATTCGTAGCGCAGCCGGCTCAAAATGCGCCGGCAATTCTCCAACGCTTCCCGCTCGTCATCGACGATTAAAATCTTGTTTTGGATTCCCATACCTGCTCCTTATACGTCGCATCGGCCGGCTGCCTCAACGCCGGCAGCCAAACCGTGAAGACCGCGCCGCTCTCCCCGTTGGCCACATCGAGCCGGCCGCGATGCTCCGCCACAATCCCATAGCTGAGAAACAACCCCAGCCCATTGCCTTGCGCCGCGGGTTTCGTCGTAAAAAACGGTTCGAAAATACGCTCCATCATATCCACGGGGATGCCCGGTCCGTTATCCGCCACGGTAACGGTTACCCACTGGTCATCAGACGAGGCACCGACCGAAGAGGTTACGCGCACCACCGCCTGTACGCCGCGTGGTTGCACGGCATCAATGGCATTATTGATCAGGTTGATCACGACGGTTTCCAGACGCACGCGATCCCCCATGACCGGCGGCAGATGAGGATCTAGGGACGATTGCATCGTCACCCCGCGCGCCGACACACGCTCGCCAGCCATCTGCAGACACGCGCGGATCACGCAATTGACGTCGATCGGCTTCAACGTCGTGGCGGCTCCGCGCGAGAACGTCAACATGCTCTGCGTCACACGTACAATCCGATCGGCCTGTGCCCGTATCGCCCGCAGGTCTTGCCGGACATCATCGGGCAGTGACCACTGAGCCGCCTCGGCTTCCATGCAGTCAATGCGATTGAGGATGATCCCCAAGGGATTGTTGATCTCGTGCGCAATTCCGCTGGCCACCTTGCCTAAAGCCGCCAGGCGCTCTGAGATTTCAAGGCGGCGCATGTGCCGGGTGACTTCCGCGGTTTTCTCCTCGATCCGTTGCGCAAGATCGCGATTCAACGCTTCAAGCTCCTCTCGAGAGGCTTTCAAATTGTCGGCCATCCGATGAATGGCTGCGGCCAAATCCTCGAACTCATCCCCCGTTCGGATCTTCAGCGGACCGCCATAGGTCCCGCGGCTGATCGCATCGACGCCGTCTTTCAACACCTGGATCGGCCGCGCGATCCGAGCGGCGACATAGTGGCCCATGCCGGCAAGCAAAGCGACCATCATCGCTCCGATGAGCGCCAGGTTTCCCACTTGCTCGCGAATCGGCGCATAACTTTCAGAGGGATGCTGGCGGACAAAGAGATGCCAGCTATTGATCGCCCCCAAGCCGCGCACCGGGGCAAATCCCACGACCGTCTCCTGTGCCCCGTGTCCGTCATCCGCGGTGACGGCCCAGCCGGGCTGCTGGGAGACGATCAGCGCCATGAGCGACGCCGGAATCTTGTGGTCCTGCCGGGGCAGGATGGGACACACCAACGGCTCGCCGGCCGCGTTGAACAGCATGGCATGTCCGGTTTGGCCGATCCGAATTTGATTGATCATGCCGAACAGCGCATCAAACCGGTAAGAGGCTTTGATCGCCCCGATGATCGTCCGCTGATGGTCGTCCAAAATCGGGACGGCTATATCGATCGTTTCTTCCGGCGTGCCGAACGAGCCGCGTCGACCCGGAATGACCTCACTGATAAAGACCTGTCCCGCTCCTTCGACCTGGAGTTGTCGCCACCATGGCTCATCGCCGAAATAGTATCGGTCGGGTTCCGAACTGGCCGCCACCAGCGCGCCGTGCTGATCCGTAATCAGCAGACCGGCGACCCGATCGCCATCCCGCACCTTGGTTTCATTGAGAAACCGGGACAATTCGGATTTGAGCAGACGTTCGGACACGGCGGTCCCATTCTCCCAGGCCCGGATGCGCGCTTGCATGGCTTCTGCCGGATCCCGGCGTTCGCCCTGATAGGAGCGATTGGCGTCCACCACCGGCTGCCGGACCCGTAGCGGCGCGGAGGCCAGGAGCTTGACGGCCTGCACTTCCGCTTCAATCAACAGGGTGACACGATCGGCGGCCTGAGCGGCAATCGTCTGGAAATTTCCCCCGATCACGTCCCGCAGCGACCGCATCCCTGACACATAAGCCAGAATCAATCCGACCAGCAGCGGCACGCCGCCGACCAGGACGATCGCCGACACGATACGACCACGGATCGTCCGCACGCAGCCTCCTTTCGAACGTGCATTGTACCCAAGAACAGAAACGATTCTCTACGGACTCTTTGGGGGCTCACATTGCTCCAGCATTCCTTGAGGACCACGGCTTGCTTGATTGTGTTGTGTGTCCGCCGCGCCGTCGAGCAGCGTACCCCCCGCGGCGACGAGCGTGCTACACCAAACCGGTGAGCGCGTCGGAATCAGCAACGCTATCCGATCACGGCGGTACCGCGGCGAAAGTTCTGCTATTTGGCGGGACATGACTGAACCATTTCTGAAGGTGTGGCGAGGCGCAATATCTGTGAGCCATAGACCGATTGCGCGCGGTCTTTGCTGATTCCCCTGGGCCAGACGCGGTCTACTAGAACGCGCAGGCCGTCGGTTGCCCTCGACCATCATAGATACGTTTCAGACTGATCGTGAAATGTCCGGGGTTAAGATCCGGGCATGCGTTCGGGCAGGGCGTAGTCGTAAGCAGACGGATCGGCCACCGGAGAGGCGGGCCGCGCGATGCGCAATTTTCTCAACCGGCCGCGGAGCGTGCTGGGATTGAGCCCCAATAATTTGGCGGCGCCCCAGGGCCCCTCGATCCTCCAATTGGTGCGCTCCAATGTCTGAAGGATGTGCGTTCGTTCGACATCCAGCAACCGGAAAGAGCGATGACGGACCGGCAGACTCCCTTCATCCGATTGAGGCGACGGCGCAGGGGGAACCGCTCCCTGTGGACCGGTCGGAATCAGCATGTCCTTGATGTCCAGTCGCGCGGCCCGGGAGAGAATCATTGCACGCTCAATAACATTCTGAAGCTCCCGGACATTGCCCGGCCAGGCGTACCGTACCAGCCGGTTCAACGAGTCGGGCTCGATGTCTTGGCACGTCCGTTTCAATCGAATGCAATTGTGCTCAATGAAGTGACGCGCCAACAGCGGAATATCTTCCGGCCTGTCACGAAGCGGCGGAATCACGATCGGAAAGACATGGAGCCGATAGAATAAGTCAGAGCGAAAACGGCCGGCCGCAATCGCGGACGTCAAATCGCTATTCGTGGCCGCGATGAGACGCACGTTGACCGAGACGGGTTGCGTGCCTCCCACGCGATCGACATAGCCGTCCTGGAGCACCCGCAACAGCTTCGCCTGGGCTTCCAACGGCATCTCGCCGATCTCGTCGAGAAACAGGGTGCCGCTGTCGGCCAACTCAAATCGTCCCAGACGGCGTTTGTCGGCGCCGGTGAATGCGCCGCGCTCGTGACCGAACAGTTCGCTTTCCACCAACCCCATCGGCAAGGCGGCGCAGTTGACACGCACGAACGGCTTGTTGCGGCGGGGGCTCAGCTCGTGAATAGCGCGCGCGAGAAGTTCCTTGCCGGTTCCTGTCTCCCCGGAAATCAACACCGTACTGTCCATCGGCGCGACGGCCTGCGCAAGGGCCAAGACGTGCCGGAAGCTCTCGCTTTTTCCGACCATGGCGCCGAAGTTATGATTAAGCTTGATCTCTTCGACGAGATACTCGTTTTCATGGGCCAACTGCTCGCTGAGCCGGTTGATCTGCTCGTAGGCGCGCACATGATCGATGGCAAAGGCAATCTGGGTCGCCACCTGGCGCAAAAACTCCATGTCCTCGGCATGTGGCTCACCCGCTTGCACGCTCCCGATATTCAACGTCCCCAAGCAGGTATCGCGGACTAGGAGCGGCAGATTGATCATCCGCCCCAATCCTTCTTGGGCATAGAAATCGTCTTCGAGGAAGCAACGCTGCCTCTGTAATGAAGGCCGCACGTGAGGTCGATGATGCTCATAGACCCACCCGACTGCGCTGCCCGCCCGCGGGATCACGGCATCGCGTTGGAGCACCCGCTGCGGCATGCTGGTTTCCAGCGCATAAAATTTAAAGCCGTCGACTTCAGGGTGGTACAGGGTGATTCCCGCTCGCTCCCACGGAATCACCTGCTTGATTTGCTCGGTGATGACATGCCAAAGGCTGTCGGTGTCCCGTTGCGAATTCAGGACATTGGTGACTTCAAGCAGAATGCGATAGTTGAGATCGACGTGATGCATAGAGCCTCTATTTGCTGATCTATTGATTTGCTTTATTTCATGAGGTCGGAAGCGGACTTGAAATCGGAGAGACGGCTCCGGCCGGCGCGGCCTGCTCTTGTGGCTCCGACACGGACCGCGCACAACGGAAGCCCAGCCAATTCATTTTGACGGTCGGCTCCGCGCCGTTGCGCTGGGCCGCGCGCACGGCCGGGGTACTGTCGATCCATCCCCCGCCGCGAAAGGATTTCTGCGATCCGGTGACAGGACCGGCCGGGTTCCGGTCGGGACCGGTTGCGTAGTATTTAGGATCGTACCAGTCGGCCACCCATTCGGCGACGTTTCCGGCCATTTGATAGACGCCATACGGACTGACGGCATTGTCGTATTTATCGACGGAAATAATCGGCGGATAGAGCATGAGGCGCTCGGGACGGTCCCTTACCGGGCCGGACAATCCAGTGCGTCCGAAGTTCGATCGCGACAGGCCGGCCGTCTGGTTCCCCCAAGGGTACACGCGTCCGTCTTCCCCTCGCGCGGCTTTTTCCCATTCCGCTTCGGTCGGCAGACGCTTTCCGGCCCACCGGCAATAGGCATCCGCGTCATTCCAGGACACGTGCATGACAGGATGATGCGTCATGGATTCCTGAAAGTTCCCGCCGTCGTACCGCCAATCGAGTAGCGGAGGCCGGTCAGTGGCCAGGACGAACTTGAGATAGTGCAGCGCCGTCACTTCGTACTTATCGATGTCGTAGGCATCGAGATAGACCCGCCGTTGCGGAAGCTCCGGCGGGTAGGCGTTGCGATCTGTCTTCTTGGAACTGCCCATCAGGAACTCACCCGCCGGAATTCGGACCATGTCGTCTTTTGCCGGCATCTTGGCTCGCTCGATCGCCAGCTTTTTTCCCTCCGGCGTCCATTCATTTGTCATGTCCGCCACATCCAGCCCCCAGACGGCACCCGCACCCGCCAGTCCGGCCCCGCAGAGCAGCCCTGCAATCACACGTTTCACCTTTCGATCATGTACGAGATTCCAACCGCGCACAACATCCTCCCTTCACATCGTTTGCTTGTTCGCCGGAGCTTTCGGCCCTTCGAAGTCTTCCAACGGTTGGAAGTTTACCGGCAATTCAAATAGGAAATCCGAGATCCGCCGTAATTTCACGTGTCGATACTCGACCTGCCATTTGCCGTCTTTTCGGGCTAGCTTGAGTGGAAAATGAATATCCGTCGCCAGCCATTGATAATAGACGTCGGTATGCCCGTTATTTTGGACCGTCACCTGGTACAAGGTCGTCGGATGTCCGTCCAACGTCTCCGTGCCGATCTCTTCGCGCGCGATCTCCCCATCGAGACGCTCGGTGACTTTCGGCGCTTGCTCGGGATCATACGGCACCGTCTTGAAGTGGCGCATGCGCGAGAGCAACAGCCACATGACGTGTTTGTCCTTGCGCACAATGGTGACATTGACGGGACTCAGATCCTGATGCTCAAGCCGCCATCGGTCATCCCGGTAATAAAGGTTGGCCTTTCGGTTGTGCCCATCGATGCGGGTGATTTGATCGGCGGAGAACTCCAGCGCCCAGGCGTGTATGCTTGGCAATGAGAGGACCGCGGCGAGTATTCCGATCAGCCGGAACCTGAGCATGAGGCAGTGTAACATAGCACTATTACACCCGCCCACCCCAGACGCG
>DATFCE010000084.1:0-2876 GCA_035253365.1 Nitrospiraceae bacterium | reverse complement strand
CGTTGTCGGAGGTCACTTGGAGAGTGGAGAACCGTCTCATCTCGCTCACATCCGAAAGACCGGCGTGTGTGTCTCACGCATCGGGGTCAGGGTGACCACGTCCAAGCACAGGCCGATCGCATGGCGCGTCTCAACGGGATCCACGATCCCATCATCCCAGAGCCGAGCGGTGCCGAAATAGGGACTGCCTTCCTGCTCGTACTGCTTCATGATCGTATCAGTGATCCGGCGTCTCTCGTGGTCCGAAAAGTTCCCCTTGTCCCGTGTCGACTGCTGCTGCTTGACGGTCACCAGGACATGCGCGGCCTGCTGCGCCCCCATGACCGAAATCCGAGCATTGGGCCAAACGAACAAAAATCGCGGACCGTACCCGCGCCCGCACATGGCATAATTGCCGGCGCCATGGGACGCGCCGATGATCACGGTGAGCTTCGGTACCTCGGCGGTCGCGACGGCTTGGACCATTTTGGCCCCGTCCTTGATGATGCCTCGCTCCTCGTACTGCTTGCCGACCATGAAACCGGTGATATTTTGTAGAAAGATCAACGGCACGCGGCGCTGGCTGCAAAGCTGCACGAAATGGGCGCCTTTGAGGGCAGCTTCAGAGAAGAACACGCCGTTATTCGCGAGGATGCCGACCTGATGGCCCATCCAATGAGCGAAACCGCAGACGAGTGTGGGGCCGTATCGGGCCTTGAACTCATGGAATCGGCTGCCATCCACCAAGCGGGCGATCACCTCCCGTACTTCAAACATCTGGCGAGGATTATTTGGGATGAGGCCGTACAGCTCATCGGCGGGATAAAGCGGGTCTTCGACGGCTACGCGACAGCGAGTCATCGTTTTGTGCCCCAACGTCGCGATAATAGATCGGCAGATCTCCAGCGCGTCTCGATCGTCATCGGCGAAGTGATCGCTGACGCCCGATAACCGGGTGTGCAGGTCCGCGCCGCCGAGGTCTTCCGCTGTGACCTCTTCCCCGGTGGCCGCTTTAACAAGGGGCGGCCCGGCCAGATAGATCGTGCCGGTTCCCTTAACGATGACGTTCTCATCGCACAGAGCCGGCACATAGGCGCCGCCGGCCGTGCACATGCCCATGACGGCGGCAATCTGCGGAATGCCCATCGCCGACATCCGGGCTTGATTGAAGAAGATGCGCCCAAAGTGCTCCTTATCGGCGAAGACCTCCGCCTGCGACGGAAGAAACACGCCGCCCGAGTCCACCAGATAAATCGCCGGCAGACGGTTCTCCAGCGCAATCTCCTGCGCGCGCAGGTGTTTTTTGATCGTCATGGGGAAATAGGTGCCGCCTTTTACGGTGGCATCGTTCGCGGCGATCATGCAAGGCCGTCCTGAGACATACCCGATTCCGGTGATCAGACCGGCGGCCGGCACCTGGTTGTCGTACAGATTGATGGCAGCCAGTGGACTCAATTCGAGCCAAGGCGAGCCTGGATCGAGTAAGGCGCTGATCCGTTCACGCGCCGGCAGCTTGCCGCGCTTTTTGTGCAAAGCCACGGCATCGACGGAGCCGCCGGCCTGTGATTGCGCGAGATGCTTCTTGAGATCAGCCACGAGGCCCTGGGAGTGCGCGTAATTGGCTTGGAATTCTGCAGCGGCGGTTTTGACGGAGCTTTTCAAGACGCGCATGGATTCACCGTGACGGCCGAAGCCCTTTTACAAACGTCACGACCTCTTCCATCGCTGTTCCGGGCCGGAACAGTCCTTTCACGCCGGCACCCTTGAGCTTCTGAATGTCCTCATCCGGGATGATGCCTCCGCCGAACACCGCAATGTCGTCCGCGCCCTGCTCCTGAAGCAACTCCAGCACATGGAGGAACAAGGTATTGTGCGCTCCGGACAGGACACTCAAGCCGATCGCATCGACGTCTTCCTGAACGGCCGTGCTGACGACCTGTTCCGGGGTCTGATGCAGGCCGGTGTAAATGACTTCCATTCCGGCATCGCGAAGCGCGCGCGCGATCAGCTTGACGCCGCGGTCATGGCCATCAAGACCCACTTTGCCGATCAGCACACGCATGGGGGATGTGGCGACCGTCATGCCTTCACCTCTTCAAGAAAATACTTTCCTTCGGCATCTTTCCGGACATAGCCCATCTGCACGCACGGATCGTGCTCGAATATCAGGAGCCATTTTTCGTCGTAGGCCTGATTCAAGAGCGAGCGCTTAGCTTCGAGCGTCTGCATCGGATACAGGTCGTAGCCCATGATGTAGGGCAGCGGCAGATGAGAGACCGTTGGAATGAGATCGCCGAGGTAGAACGCCACCTTCCCCTCCGACTCGATCTTGACGCCTTGGTGCCAACGGGTATGGCCATGGGTGACCACGGTGGAGATGCCCCGCAACAGTTCAGTGTCTCCCTCCAGAAATTCCCAGGCCCCCGCCTGCGCGAAGGGGTGAAAATTCTCGGGTCGATAGCTGGCCTTCGTTCGCTCATTCGCTTCCGCCGCATCGTCGTACTCACCGCGTTGGACCACATATTTCGCTTTTGAGAAAGCTGGGTCTAGATGACCCTGTTCATCCCGGATGGTGTTGCCGCCGGCATGATCGAAATGAAGATGCGTATTGATGACCAGGTGAATATCGCCGCGTGTCAGACCCAACTCTTTTAGAGAATTCTGGAGCGGTGGTGTCTGGTCCACGGCGAACAGATCTTTGAACTTACCGTTATCCTTATTCCCCAGGCCGGTATCGACGAGAATATTCTGCCCATGCGCGCGGATCAGCAGACAATTCAGTCCCAACGCAATGCGATTCCGCTCATCGGCCGGACAGCACCTCTCCCACAAGACCTTCGGCACAACTCCGAACATCGCCCCACCATCCAGCCGGAAGCGGCCATCGGTCACGGGAT
>DATFCE010000083.1:0-19333 GCA_035253365.1 Nitrospiraceae bacterium | reverse complement strand
TCGGCCGGGATTTCCGGCGGTTCGGCTTGCCATACATAGTCAGGGTAAAGCATGGGTTGGTAGCGAGGAGGAAGGGGCAAAGGGAAGGTCAGAATCTCATAGGCGCCACCGACCGTTCGGGCCGCGAACATGCCCATCCCTTCGATCGGGCCGCGGGTGAGTCCCAGCAGCACCCCCTTGTCCCGCGCCACCTGATAGATCTGTTTGGGCATTTCCAACCAACCCGTTCCCACGTTGATGAGGCCGCGGAGGAGCTTCGTGCCGATGCCAAGCAGAACCGGTTGGTCTCCCGCCAACGCTGGGTCAGCGCTGAAGACCATCAATGCGATCGTGAACCCTAGGACCACCCTGCTCATATGACTCCTCTGACTCATTTGCTGAGTGTTGATTGCGATCATACGCAACGCGCCTCAGATCGCGACGGTTGCAACGGCTTCGGTAGTTCGTTAATGTACGCGCCGTGAAAAAGAGACCCGGCCGTGATCTGTTGTTCGCCAGCCTCACCGGCCTTCTTTATCCACTCTGTTTTCCCAACTTCGATCTCGGCATGATGGCCTGGGTCGTACTCGTACCCCTGCACATTACGCTGGACCGCCTCGCTCCCCGTCGCGCCTTCTGGATCGGATGGTGGGCCGGATGGGTCGCATTCGCCGGAGCCATGGCTTGGGTCGTCACGGCAATGCATACCTATGGAAAGCTGCCGCTCCCGCTGAGTTACGTGGCACTCGGGCTGTTGGCGGCTTATCTTGGCTTGTATGTCGCCGTCTATGCGTTCGGGGTCGCGTGGTTCCGCCGAACCATCCCAGTCGTCGCATTTTCCGCGGCTGCATTTCTTTGGGTCTCGCTTGAGCTGATCCGCACCTATCTGTTTTCCGGCCTGCCGTGGGCTCTGCTTGGGTATACACAATATCAATGGCTGCCGTCGATCCAAATCGCCGATCTCACCGGCGTGTACGGCGTTTCGTTCATGATCGTGCTCGTCAATGCCGCGCTGGCCGAGATCGTGCTGTGGGTGTGGTCCGGCGGTCATGTGCAGTCCGATCGATCTTTTCCTTGGCTGTCCTCTTCGGCAGCCACGATCGCGATGGCCTTGGCACTGCTCTATGGGCAGGCAGCGCTTCATTCCGGCAGACAGCTCGACGCGAAACGCGCGCTTACTATCGGCGTGGTGCAGGCGAACATCGATCAGGCGCACAAGTGGGATGCGGCCTACCGGCGCGAGACCCTGGATCGCTACACGAAACTGACGGACCAAGCCGCCACACAGGCGGATCTCGTGATTTGGCCGGAGGCCGCCACCCCCTTCTTATTCGAGCAGGAAAAAGACTATCGAGTTGAAGTCGCCGAGCTGGCGCATCGCCATGGCGTGCCCCTGCTCTTCGGCAGCCCGGCGCTTCGCTACTACGAGAATGGCCGGCCGTACTTGCTCAACAGCGCGTACCTTATCTCTTCACACGGCGACGTTGTGAGCCGGTACGATAAGCGCCATCTGGTGCCGTTCGGCGAATACATTCCTCTGCGGTCGCTCTTGTTCTTTTTGGACAAGTTGGTGGAAGGCATCGGTGATTTTGAATCCGGCACCGTGCCCACCGTGCTGTCTCTCCCCGCCGCCTCCTCAACGTCGGCGGCCGGCTCGTCTCCGACGCGGTTCGGCGTAGTGATCTGCTTTGAAGTGATCTTTCCTAATCTCGTGCGCGAATTTGTGCGAGACGGCGCGGAATTCATGGTGACGATCACGAACGACGCCTGGTTCGGCGACTCGGCGGCGCCGTTTCAGCATTTCGGGATGGTTGTCTTCCGAGCCGTGGAAAATCGCACCGCCTTCGCGCGAGCCGCCAACACCGGCATCTCAGGATTCATCGACCGGCAAGGCCGCATTTTGGATACGACCCCGATTTTTGTCGAGACCGCCATCAGCGGCCAGATTCCGGTACGGAACACGCCGACCTTTTACAGTCATTACGGCGATGTCTTTGCGTATGGCTGTGTTATAATCACCGGACTTTTGATCATCATCGCCTGGTTCTGGCCGCAAGACCGCGCCCCGGACGGCATCATGCTCAGGGCCACGCCTACATAACAGGAGAAAAAGAATCGCATGTTAGATGAACTACGCGCGCGAGTCGGCGCCATCGGTGAGCAGGTCCGTGAACTTCGGGGGCATCTTTGACCTCCCCAAACTTACTTCCGATCTCGAACATTTGGAACTTGAGACCACGCATCCGGATTTCTGGAAAGACCCGCAGGCTGCTGCTCGCCTGAGCCGTAAAAAGGCCGCCATCGAGCGTGAGATCAATCGCGTGACTGACATCGAACGCCGCTATGGCGACCTGCAAGCCATGATCGACCTCGCCGACGAATCGGGAGACGCGGCGCTGGAGCAGGAACTCGCGGGGGAATTGGCACAGGTCGAATCAACCGTGGACCAATTCCGAGTGGAACTTTTGCTGTCGGGAGAGCGCGATGCGAACAATGCGATTCTCGCGATCCATCCCGGCGCCGGCGGGACCGAGTCGCAAGATTGGGCGCAGATGTTGTTGCGCATGTACGCGCGATGGGCGGAGCGAAAGAGATATAAGATCGACACGCTGGATCTGCAGCCCGGCGATGAAGCCGGAGTCAAGAGCGTCACCTTGGCCATCAATGGGCCGTACGCCTATGGCTATCTCAAAGCCGAAGCGGGGGTCCATCGTCTGGTCCGCATCTCGCCGTTCGATGCGAACAAGCGGCGCCATACGTCGTTCGCCTCGGTGTTTGTCTATCCTGAGCTGGATGATGATATCGACATCGTGCTCGATGATAAAGATTTGCGGATCGACACGTTCCGCTCGGGCGGCGCAGGCGGGCAGAATGTCAATAAAGTCGAGACGGCCATCCGGATCACGCACCTCCCCACCGGCATCGTCGTTCAATGCCAGAATGAACGCTCGCAGCTCAAAAACAAATCCGGCGCCATGAAGGTCTTGAAGGCCCGCCTCTTTGAGTTGGAGGAAAAAAAGAAGGAAGCGGAATTCAATTCGATCGTCGGCGAGAAAAAAGAAATCGGCTTCGGCAGTCAGATTCGTTCCTATGTCTTTCAACCGTATCAAATGGTCAAAGACCAT
The DNA here is from genome assembly GCA_035253365.1 of Nitrospiraceae bacterium. Classification (GTDB taxonomy): domain Bacteria; phylum Nitrospirota; class Nitrospiria; order Nitrospirales; family Nitrospiraceae; genus DATFCE01. The sequence continues at coordinate 16,229 of DATFCE010000083.1, read as the reverse complement.
CGGACCAACGTCGAGGTCGGGCAAGTCGATAACGTGATGGACGGCAAGATCGACGACTTCATTGAGGCGTATTTGAAAAAGGACATGGCAAAGGGCAAGGAGCAAGAGGCAAGGGGCGAGGGTCGAGAGGCCACGGGAAAGAATCTCTAGCCCAGGGCTAAGCGAAGCGTATGGACGAACTGAACGATCAGCAGGCACAGCGCTTAAAGAAACTTGAGGCCTTGCGCGCCATGGGCATCGCCCCACACGGCACCCGATTCGAGGCGAAGGATCGCGCGGGCGCGCTGATTCTCGCGCATGGCGAGAAGCCAAAGGAGGCTTTGGAACAGGAGCGCATCTCCTGCACCCTGGCGGGACGGATTGTCGGCCTGCGCCGCTTTGGAAAAGCCGCCTTTGCCGTGCTGCAGGACGGCGCGGACCGTGTGCAGGTGTATTTGAAAAAGGACCGGCTCGATGAGCAGGCGTGGCGGGTGGCGGAGCAGCTGGATCTGGGTGATTGGATCGGAGTCAGCGGTCACCTCTTCCGAACCAAGACCAACGAATTGACGGTCGAGGTGGAAACACTCACCTTCCTTAGCAAAGCGCTGCGCCCGTTGCCGGAGAAATGGCATGGGTTGACCGATGTAGAGACCCGATACCGGCAGCGCTATGTCGATCTCATCGCCAATCCGGAGGTCCATGCCATCTTCGTGACGCGCAGCCGGATCATTGCCGGTATTCGGTCGTTTCTGATTGAAAAGGGATTTCTAGAAGTCGAGACGCCGATGATGCATCCGATACCCGGCGGCGCCACGGCCCGTCCTTTTGTCACGCACCATAACGCCTTAGGCGTGGATCTGTATCTGCGGGTCGCGCCGGAGCTGTATCTGAAGCGATTGATCGTCGGGGGTCTGCATCGCGTGTTCGAGATCAATCGAAACTTCCGGAACGAGGGCATTTCCACGATCCACAATCCCGAATTTACGATGCTGGAATTCTATGTAGCGTATGCGGATTATCAGGGTCTGATCGCGTTGACCGAAGAAATGCTCCAGCGATTGGCCCGCGAGGTGCTGGGCACCACCACGCTGAATTATCAAGGGCAACAGATCGAATTGGCCGGCCCATGGCGCCGGTGGTCCTATTTTGACGCGCTCCTGGAAGTCAACAAACTCGACCGGTCCGTGATTCACGACCACCGAAGCGCATTGGAAGCCGCGCGGAAATTGAACGTCGCAGTGGAGGCCACGGCCGGCCACATCGGTGTGCTGACCGCCATTTTCGAAGAGACGGTGGAGCCCCACCTGATTCAGCCGACGTTTATCACGGATTTTCCCATCGAGACCTCCCCGCTCGCGCGCCGCAAGGATGCCGACCCCTCGCTCACCGATCGGTTCGAACTCTACATTGCCGGACGGGAAATCGCCAACGCCTTTTCCGAGTTGAACGATCCCCTCGATCAGCGCCGCCGGTTCGAGGCGCAGGTGGCGCAACGGGAAGCGGGCGATGAAGAAGCGCACTATCTCGACGAGGACTTTCTCCGGGCGCTGGAGTACGGTATGCCGCCGACCGCCGGCGAAGGCATTGGAATCGATCGCTTAGTCATGCTTTTCACCAACCAGGCGTCCATCCGCGACGTCATTCTCTTCCCTCAACTGCGCCCCGAGAAATGACGTTGCCTCTGCCCTACGAAGTGTTCGTCGGCTTGCGGTACCTCCGCGCCAAGCGCCGCCACCGCACCATCTCGCTCAACACCTTCGTCTCGCTCGCCGGCATCACCCTCGGCGTCGCGGCCCTGATCGGGACCTTGGGGATCATGACCGGCTTCAAAGAAGATTTGCAGGCCAAAATTCTCGGGACCACCTCGCACATCGTCGTGCAGGATCGAACGAAGGACGGCATGGCAGAGTATGAGGCGCAGATCGAGCGGGTCCGGACCGTTCCCCGCGTCTTGGCCGCGACCCCATTTGTGCTTCGGCAGGTCCTACTGACCTCGCGATCCGGAGTTCAAGGGATCGTGCTCCGCGGCATTGACCCGTCCCGCGAAGTGAAAGTGACCGAGCTCGGCAAGAACATTGCCGCGGGAAATCTGACTGATTTGCTCACGCCCGAGCGCGTGACGGCAAGGGACTCGCCCGCGCCGGCGAGTCCTTCGCCTGCTCCGGAGGCCGCGCCGTCGGTTCATCCCGGCATTGTTCTCGGCAAGGAACTCTCGCTGCGCCTGGGCGCGTTCGTCGGAGACACCGTGAATGTCGTCTCGCCGGTCGGCCCGATCAGCGCGGTCGGCATGGTGCCCAAGATTCGCACGTTCACGGTCGTGGCGATCTTCGAATCCGGCATGTTCGAGTACGATTCGTCACTCGCGTATCTGGCGCTGGGAGAGGCGCAGAAATTCTTTAACATGAATCAGACGGTCAGCGGCATTGAGGTGAAGGTCGATGATATCTTCGCCGCCGATCAAATTGCCGTGGCCATTGAGCGAACGCTCGGCTTTCCCTATGTCGCCCGGGACTGGATGCAATTGAACCGTAATCTCTTCTCGGCGTTGAAACTGGAAAAGACAATGATGTTTTTGTTGCTCGTGCTCATTACCATCGTCGCCTCGTTCAACATCGTCAGCACGTTGACGATGATCGTCACGGAGAAGCAGCGAGAGATCGCGATTCTCAAAGCGATGGGCGCGACGCGGCAGGCGATTATGCGAATCTTTATGCTCAACGGGTTGATCATCGGCTTGACCGGCACGGTCATCGGCGTGCCGCTGGGATACGCGTTCTTATGGTTGATTCAAAACTATTGGACATTCGATCCGACGGTCTATTACATCTCCCACGTGCCGGTGCACGTGCAGGCAGTGGACGTCATCTTAGTGTCCGTGTCGGCGATCCTGATCAGCTTCGCAGCGACGCTCTATCCGTCGTGGCAGGCGGCGAAGCTAGATCCGGCGGCAGCGCTCAGGTATGAATAGACGAAATTTGTTGATCTGGTGATTGCAGGACTTCGGAATCACCAAATCACGAAATCACCAAATCATAAATATCCATGATTCAAATCATTGATCTCTACAAGTCGTTCCCAATGGGCGGGCAAGAATTGACCGTGCTGAAAGGGATCAATCTTGAGATTGCCCGCGGGACGATGCTGGCGATTGTCGGCGCATCCGGGGCGGGCAAGAGCACGCTCTTGCACATCATCGGAACCTTGGATCGGCCGACCCGCGGAACCGTGCTGTTCGACGGACAGGATCTCTTCAAGCTCCCGGATCAGAAACAGGCGGAATTCCGCAACCGACGCATCGGGTTCGTCTTTCAGTTCCATCATTTGCTGCCCGAGTTCACCGCGCTGGAGAATGTCTGCTTGCCCGCTTACATTCAGAATCGGTCGGCCTCCGAAACGCGCGCAGAAGCGGTCGCGCTGCTCAAAGACGTCGGACTGGAACATCGCATGCAACACAAACCCGGCGAGCTCTCGGGCGGCGAGCAACAGCGCGTGGCCGTGGCCCGCGCTTTAATGCAGCGGCCCGACGTCGTCCTCGCCGACGAGCCGACCGGCAACCTCGACACCCATACCGGCGACGCGCTGTTCGGACTTATGCGGACCCTCAATCGCGACCGCGGCATTACCTTTGTCATCGTCACACACAACGAAAAGCTCTCCGCGCAAGCCGACCGCATCATCCACATGGAAGACGGCGGCATCATCAACGCCGGCATGCAGTGAGTAACCCACTCGGTCTTCCGCTTCTTACCTCTACGCTTGACGGCTCAGCTATTTTCACGTAGCTTCTGTTTATCGCTTCGCTGTATGACGTGGGAGCTCTTATGATCCGGGTCTTCGTGGTCCTACGGTTCTTTGGGTTTGCTCTTTGTGTGGTGGGCTTCATATGCCCCCTCACGGCGGAGGCCGTGGAATTCGTGATCGTCGGCCCCCGGGCAACCGGGATGGGAGGCGCTGGGGTCGCGGTCACAACGGACGCGCTGGCAACCTATTGGAATCCTGCAGGGCTGGCCATGGTAAGAAGTCTGGACATCCGCGGGCAAGCCAGCGCCTACGGCATCGATCGCCTCGGCATGGCGGAAGCCGTGAGGAATATCAACAATACCAATTTGAACGATACGTCTCCCGCCAACCAGGCCAAGGTGCAGGGCTTCGTCAACCAGCTCAACCAGCCCGGCGGGTCGGTGTCCGTATCCGGGGCCGCAGGCCTGTACTTCAAAGGGTTTTACGGCAATCACGCCTTCGGGATGAATGTCTCGGACGTGGCCACCGGCGGGTCATTCCTATCCATTCCCATCAGTGTCACAAGCACCGGCAACAATTTGAACATCAATGGGCAACTGGCGCTTCGCGCGCTGGAAGCCCGGCAAGTGGCGTTCTCTTACGCCTATGCTTTCGCGGACCGGACGTTCTCCATTGGTGCGACGGCGAAGATTATCCAAGGAGCGGCCTACATCGGGCAAATCGGCGTGGTGGGCGCCGACGACAACTCCAATATTCAGGACGCCTTAGGAAAGGCGAAATTATCCACGGCTGTCGGCATCGATGTGGGCGCTGTGTATCGCCCCGCCTCATGGATACGATTTGGAATCGTCGGCAAAGATCTGAACCAGCCGACCTTCGATACGCCCATCGGCGGTGAGTTCAAGCTCACACCTCAAGTTCGAGCCGGCGTGGCCGTCAACCCCACCTCCTCTCTCACATTAACGTTCGATGGAGATGTCACGTCGAATAAGACATTGGTGCCCGGTGTGAAAAGCCGGATCCTCAGCCTTGGGATGGAGCAAAACATCTTATCGGACTTTCTTTCGCTCCGCGCGGGCGTGCTGAAAAACGTTGAGGATGCCACATCAACGTTTGTCCCCACCGCCGGATTTGGAATCAGAATCTTTGCTTTGCGGGTGGACGTGGGCGGTGGATATGATTTTCGCGAGCGTCAGGCCTTGGCCTCCGCATCCGTCGCCATGACCTTCTAATTGATGCGATCGTGTGACGGGATGAAACGACTTTTGCCGATATGGATCATAGTGATCGCCGGCGCCATCACCGGCTGCGGGGGCTTACAGGAAACGTGGGAAGGCCCCGGCGCGGCATCATTTCATCCCAGATCCATTGCTGTCCTGCCGCCGATTATCGGATCATTGGAAGGCTCCCGCGACCTCGCTCATGAGGTCGTGACGAGCGCACTTCGACGATCCCAGCGTTATCCGTACGTTGTCGATCCGGAACAGGTCAATGGGATCCTCATTAACTCCATTGAGACCAGAGAAGTCTTCGCCGGCTATCTTTCGCTGCTGGAGACCGCCGGAATCTCCGAACAAGATGCGGCCATCAAGCTGGGTGACGCGTTGAAAGCCGACGCCCTGATGATCGTCCGCGTCAACGCGTGGGAATACACGCGGCTGGAAGGCGATAATGTGGCACGTGTCTCGATGGGGATGCGCCTGGTCGATACTCGGCATGGCGCCATCGTCTGGAGAGGCCGCCACGAGAAACGGGAGGGCTACATTTTCTTTCGACCCGACCTCAGAGATCTCGCCGCCGATCTAGCCGAATACATGATTAAATACATCCCCGAGTAGCGGTCTCCACATCTTGGCTCGTGGTCTAGAAGGTACCGGGAGTCTTTTTAGATCATCAAGAATCTTCCTCACTGCCACCTTTTCCCAATAGGGGCGAGAAGAACCTGTCGTTATTCCTGAAATGAATCTGGGACTAGAGTTAACTCGCGTGGCGGTGGGTCGATTCCCGGCCAATGAACATATCGGCAGATACGTGGAAGAAGTCGGCCAGGGCGCGTGCATGGGTCTTGCTGATCGCCCGCTTGCCGTTGAGAACTTCGGAGGCGACACCCTTCGACCCGAACAGCGCCCATACGTCTTTATGTGTGAGGCCACGGGCCTCCATCAAGTGATGGAGCATCTCGTGCGGTGTGCCGCACTCAATCTCATAGTGCGTCTCTTCATAGCGATCGATTAACGTGACGAGCAAATCCAGAAGTTTGATTTCTTCTGCTGACAGGCTGTTTTCGTCACGATTCATCAACTCTTCCACTGCGGCGCGGAGGCGGTCGTACTCGGCTTCAGTTGTGATCACCATCGGAAGTGCCTCGGCGAGCAGCTCTCCGTATCGTTTGGCATTGAGGGCACGTGCCGGCGATGTTTTCATCGTTTCCACCTCTCTCGGTCGTACTCGCTGTGCGTCAAAATGTGCAAGATATAAACAACCTGCGCCCGGTAATTGATCCGAGCAATAAGTCGGTAGCGATTGCCGGCGATATTAAAGACTGTCCGCCGATCGACGAGATCCGCATGGGGATAGATTTGGCGCACGTCGGTTAAGGACGTCCATTTGGCATGCTTGACGACGTGAAACCAGTGTTGCAAAGCCGATCCGGCATCCGGGTGCTGCTTAATAAACTCGAGGATCGCCTTCCGGCTAATCACACGCACTAGCCAATGTTCTCAAAAGGAGAACAAATTGTCAATGGCATGCTTAAAGGCCGATTTAGTGCGATCCCTCGAACAGGCCGAGTTGCAGCTCTTCCGCTTTGGTAAATGGAATCGGATACTGCTCGGTGAAGCAGGCGGTGCAGTATTGGCGGGGATTGCCCGGGGCGGCGTTCAGCATGCCGTCGAGGCTGAGATACGCCAGGCTGTCGGCGGTGATGTATTTTTTTGTTTCTTGAATAGTATGGCTCGAAGCGATCAATTCTCGTTTGGTGGGCGTATCGATGCCGTAGAAACACGGCGAGACGATCGGCGGCGAGCTGATCCGCATATGCACTTCTTTGGCGCCCGCGTGCCGTAGCATCTTGACGATCTTCCGGCTCGTGGTGCCGCGCACCAATGAATCATCCACGACCACGACCCGCTTGCCCGCTAAGACATCCGGCACTGCGTTGAGCTTGATCTTCACCCCGAAGTGACGAATCGACTGCTCCGGTTCGATGAAGGTTCTGCCGACGTAGTGGTTTCGGATCAGACCATTCTCAAACGGAATGCCTGATCCTTCGGAAAATCCAAGTGCCGCCGGCACGCCGGAGTCGGGTACCGGGATCACGACATCTGCTTCGACATACGCTTCCTTGGCGAGCTGCCGGCCCAGCGCCTTGCGGGTCGTGTAGACCGTGTTCCCACCGAAAATCTTGCTGTCGGGCCGTGAAAAGTACACGTACTCGAACACGCACTGAGCCGGTCCCGTTTTCGTAAATGGCGTGTGCGATGTCACGCCGATCTTGTCCAACACGACGAGTTCGCCGGGTTCAATTTCACGGACATAGTCGGCGCCGATGAGATCAAAAGCGCAGGTTTCCGACGCGACGATCCAGCTCTCCTTGAGCTTTCCGAGGCACAGCGGCCGCAAGCCATACGGATCTCGCGCCGCGATGACACTGTCATCGGTCAACAGCACGACCGAGAACGCCCCGCGCACCTGGCTAAGGGCGTCGATGATCCGGGCCAACAGGCTGTCGGCGCGCGAATGGGCGATCAAATGAATAATCACTTCACTATCGGTCGAGGACTGAAAGATCGCGCCGTACGCCTCCAGCTCGTTGCGCAACATGGTCGCATTGATGAGATTGCCGTTGTGGGCCAGCGCCAGATTGCCGAACGCAAAATTCACGGTCAGAGGCTGGACGTTCTTGAGGTTGCTTCCGCCGGCCGTGGAGTAGCGGTTGTGCCCGATCGCCATATGGCCGGGCAATCGCTTCAGGACCGACTTCGTGTAGATGTCGGCCACGAGCCCCATGGCCTTTTCCGTATAGAAATGTTCGCCATCCGACGAGACGATGCCGGAACCCTCTTGTCCGCGATGTTGCAGCGCATACAGCCCGAGATAGGCGAGGTTGGAGGCTTCCTTGTGGCCGTAAATACCGAACACGGCGCATTCATCATGAAATTTATCGGGTGTGATCAGTTGCATAACACCTATAGGCACGGGGCTAGAGGCGAGGGGCAACAGAGGAATCCATCTTGTCCTTGCCCATTACCACTTGCCTATTGCTCCTTGCCCTCTTCTATCGCCCGCTCCAGGCTGTCCGCCCAGCGGTCTTGTAGGGTCCGAAGATCCACATCAATGCGGCACCCGGCGGTCCGTCCGTCCCCTTCCACGTCGACGATCAATCGATCGCCGCCGACGGTGCCGATCATCTGGGCCGGGACTCCGGCGCTCTGGGCGGTCGCCATCACCTGTTCGGCGTGTTCGGAATTCACCGACACGATCACCCGTGATTGACTCTCCCCGAAAAGCAGCGCGTCCCGACGGATGCCGTTGAGAGTCAATCTTAACACAGCTCCTTGTGGTTGAGTCGGATGGGAAAGACACGATTCCGCGAGCGCAACGGCGAGGCCGCCGTCCGAGCAATCGTGCGCGGAGTGCACCATGCCATCATGGATCAATTTCAGCACGCAGGCCTGAAGCGCCTTCTCGGTCTCGAGATTGAGATACGGCGGCGTACCCTGCTCGCGGTGATGGATGGCCCGCAGATATTCCGTCCCGCCGAGATCTTCGCCGGTCTCGCCGAGCAGGATCACGGCGTCAGCCGCCTGCTTGAACCATTGCGTCGTTACATGTTCGGCCGGCTCGATCAGTCCCACCATGCCAAGGATCGGCGTCGGATAGATCGATAACCCATTCGTCTCGTTATAAAAGCTCACGTTCCCGCTGACGACCGGAATCTCGAAGGCCGTGCACGCATCGGCGATGCCTTCAATCGATAACATAAATTGCCACATCACATCAGGCCGCTCGGGATTGCCGAAATTCAGACAATCGGTCAACCCGATCGGCTCCGCGCCGGAGCAGATCAGATTGCGGGCGGCTTCCGCCACGGCGATAGTTCCGCCGATATACGGATTCAAAGCGCAGTATCGCCCGTTGCCGTCGGTCGTCATGGCCAGCGCCTTGTTCGTGCCCTTGATGCGAATAACCGCGGCGTCCGAGCCCGGCCGCACCAGCGTGTTGGTGCGCACCATGTGGTCATACTGCTGATAGATCCACCGCTTGCTTGCAATGGTCGGCGATTCCAGCAAGGTCAGCAGGACCGCCGTGGCATCCTTCACATCCGGCAGGACGTCCATATTAAGCGACTGGAGATAGTCCTGATACGCCGGCGGCGCGTTCGGACGCTCATACCGTGGACCATCGTCAGCCAGAGCCTTGGCCGGAATCTCGGCTACAACCTGGCCATTATCCCGCACACGCAACATGCCGTCCCCAGTGACGCGACCTACGACCGCCGCGTCCAGGTCCCATTTTTGGCAGATCCTTAGGACTTCATCCTGTTTGCCTTCCTTCGCGACCATGAGCATCCGCTCCTGCGATTCCGACAGCATTAATTCATACGGTGTCATGCCGGGCTCGCGGCGCGGCACATGGGTCAAATCTAGATTGATGCCCGTGCCGGCGCGCGAGGCCATCTCGCAGGACGAACTGGTCAGCCCGGCGGCGCCCATGTCCTGAATGCCGACGAGCAGATCGCCGGACATTAATTCCAGACAGGCCTCCAGCAAGAGTTTTTCCGTGAACGGATCCCCCACCTGCACCGTCGGTCGTTTGGAGTGCGATGAGTCATCAAACGCGTCCGACGCCATCGTTGCCCCATGAATGCCGTCCCGTCCTGTCTTCGACCCAACGTAGATGACCGGATTGCCGATCCCGGCGGCATTGCCTTTGAAAATCCGATCCTTCTTGGCGATGCCTAAACAGAAGACATTCACCAGCGGATTGTGACTATAGATATCGTTAAAGACGACCTCGCCGCCGATCGTCGGCACGCCCATACAATTGCCGTATGCACTGATTCCCGCCACCACACCTTTCAACAAATGTCGATTCTGACCATGATCCAACAAGCCGAACCGCAACGAGTCCAACAACGCCACCGGCCGCGCACCCATTGTGAAGATGTCGCGCAATATGCCTCCCACGCCGGTTGCGGCTCCCTGAAACGGCTCGATAAACGACGGGTGATTGTGCGACTCCATCTTGAACACGGCCACCAAGCCATCCCCGATATCGACCACACCCGCATTTTCCCCCGGCCCCTGCACGACCCGCGACCCCGCCGTCGGCAACCGCTTCAAATGCACTCGTGAGCTCTTGTAGGAACAATGCTCGCTCCACATCACCGAGAACATGCCCAACTCGGTCAAGTTCGGCTCGCGTCCGAGAATCTCGACGATCTTTTTGTACTCCTCGTCGGAGAGGCCGTGCTGGGCGATAAGGTCTTTGGTGGCGACAGATCTGTGCGCTTTCATTTGTGCCAACGCCTATTTAACTTAAGCAACCTCAAATTGCATTTGCTTCAGATTGGCTAGAGGGACTCGGTTCTTCACGCCGAGAATTTCAATTCCGACAACCTGGTTATGCTCATTGAAATCCAACACAATACCTGGTTGGACTTCTTGTGATTCAAAAATCTTGGAATCGTCCAGGCGCAAATACAGTGCGTCGGCTTTCTCGTCAAAATGCACCTTCATAAGCGACCTCTTTGGGTTCGATCGAAGTAGACGCTTACAATCAACCATGGATTGGTTGTGTGATTATAAATCACGCGTAGCACACGATCTCCAAACTCAGGGATCGCAGCCAAAGCATGGCGAAGTTCCGGATCAGTTCTATCAGAATCAGTTTTTGTTGGATGGGAGAGAACACGGACAATCCATTCTTTAGGGATTTCACGTTCGCTGATGACCTTAGCAGCATGAACTGTTACTCTATAGGGAAAGTCTGGTGACATGCTTAAGCGGTATCGTCTGGCATGCTTCTGCGAATCGCGCGCACAACTTCAGTGAGTGGAATGCCTTCTGCATCTAATTCGTCTAGCCCTTCAACAATTCCGGACTCCTCTTCTTCAGTGAGAGGACTGTGCTGATCGATTGGTTCAATGGCATAAAGCTTTCCCTCCCGGAAGATAATCGCATCGAGTTCAATTAGGATCATCCGATCCTCCAGTCCATACCTGGCAACAGTAGTTGTCGGCCTCCAATTAACTCACCGGCTTACGGATGCCCACGAAATTGTGGCAGCACCGTCTCGACAGGCTGACTTGGCGGGGCGTCGACCTCTTGTATCGTTATTGTGTCGCGGCCTTCAAGCATCTGCATAAATGCATGGCGAATCGCTTTGGCGCATCGCATAGCATGTTCGCGATTGAGTACTCGGTTAGGATGCTGCGGGGATCGAATAACTACTGCTCCATTCAAGACGCCAGATCCCTTCAATTGGTAGACTTCGAGGTCACGGTGAAAACGTCTCGACTTGCCAATGTCAATGAGAACATCACATCGGTGGGGAGACACTACGTTGTAATTTTTTTCCAGTAAATTCCTAAGCCTGCTCGCGGCTCCTCGGGTAAGTGGTACGATTACCAACGGTTTGCATGAGGAAAGGACGTGGAGTACCTCTCTCTCCCCTGACTTCATCCGTTCGGTAGAAACGTTAACCTCACGAGGGCACTGAATCCAATCGAAATTAGCAAATGCATATAGCTTTGCGCCATGTTGAAGGGACACACCGATAATCGTTTCAAGAAAAATTGGGATGCTATAAACGTACTTGCCTCCCCAACGATCTCGCGAGTCATCAAATGGTTCCGAGAAGGTTTCGTTCCACAATGCAAGGCCGTCAGAGGGGTTTCGCTGCCAAGTCCCACATTCTATCAAGGGAGAACCACCAGGACTCGGGCCAACAAAAACTAGAATACTCCGTGCAGAGCCATAGCACCCTTCAGGCCACACCAGATTAAGAGGTCTTTGTTGGCTCCGCATTTCCTCCAGTCGTGTGCTGATCTCAGCATTGAATGAGACTAGATTCATCATCTGGAACTTTTCAGAAATTTTCACTTACGGTCAGAGGGCAACTTCTAACGGTGCTTTGTTCAGAGCACTAATCTTGAGCACAGAGAAACCAAGAACATTGCCTGCCTCATCCACCTTTTCCATCACTTGATCACTGGCGGTTTCACGGAAATAGCCGGGCTTCTGTTCGAAGATCACTTCCAGGTAGTCTCCTTCGGCGTCGTACCAAATTTTCACTTTTCTTTCGGCCATACCTGGACCTCACTAGCGACGCCCTTCTTCCAGAGCGCCTCAATGTCGCGGGCGCCATGCACAACACCGATAACGGATACCATTGTTCGTGCAAGTTGATATATCAGCCGATAATTTTCCACGATCAGTTCCCGGATACTCATGTCATGCCATTCGGGTACAATGCGACCGCGCTGAGCGAGATGTTCCAACGAATGTGCCGCATCGAGCATTCCACGAACAAAAGCCCCAGCATAGTTTCAGAGTCCTTGGCGATGTAGCTCCGCAATCTTATCGAGATCATCCTGAGCAACTTCCATCCACTCTACTCGCCAAGCCACTTTGCCATCCTACGCTCTACCTCTTCATGGCTTAACACTCGTCCCTCTTCGACATCTTTCAGCCCACATTCTATCTTCTCCCTCACATAAATGTGATACTGAATATCTTCAAATGATGAATCATCGGGTATCTGATCAAGCAACTTCCTGACTTCTTCCTTTGGAGTGCCCATCGAAGTTCCTCGCATGAAAGGGCCTATGGCCTATGTCGTGACAATCGTCTTCGGCTGCAGCTTCGCTTTCTTCAGCACGTCTAGCATGGAGAGGAAGATCAGACGGCCGTCGTCGTTGCCGAGGACTTCCTCGGCGCCGCGTTCGGGGTGAGGCATCATGCCGAGGACGTTGCCGGCGGCGTTTTTGATGCCGGCGATGTTGTCGAGGGAGCCGTTGTGGCAGGCATCAGCCGTCACCTTGCCGTCAGGCGTGCAGTAGCGAAAGACAATCTGCGCATTGGCTTGCAGGGCCGACAAGGTGACCGGGTCGGTGTAGTAGTTACCGTCGGCATGAGCGATAGGCAGTTTCAGGACCTGGCCGGATTCGCATCGGCCTGTAAAGACTGTCGCGGCATTTTCCACCCGCACATACGTATCGCGGCACATGAACGAGAGCGATTGATTCCGTAGCATGGCGCCGGGTAACAGGCCGGCTTCGAGCAATATCTGAAAGCCGTTACAGATGCCGAGAATCATCCCGCCTTCATCGGAGAATTGCTTGATTGCGGTCATCACCGGCGAGAACCGCGCGATGGCGCCCGTGCGCAAATAGTCCCCATATGAAAATCCGCCGGGCAAAATCACGGCGTCCAGACCCGCGAGCGAGGTCTCCTTGTGCCAGACCATGTGCACATGTTGGCTGAGCACATCGGCGAAGACATGCTCACAGTCGTGATCGCAATTGGAGCCGGGAAACACAATGACGCCGATGTTCATCTTTACATCAACTCGTAACGGTACTCTTCGATCACCGTATTGGCCAGCAGTTTCTCGCACATCGCTTTGACCTGCGCTTCGGCCTTGTCCTTGGCCGATTCACTCAATTCCAGCTCCATATACTTCCCAACCCGCACATTCTCGACGGAGTTGTATCCCAAGGTCGACAGCGCCTGCTCAATCGCCTTCCCCTGCGGGTCCAAAATCCCCTGCTTCAACGTCACATGAATCTTCGCCTTCACTTCCTCTCCTCCCACTCTTCCTTTAGGTTTAGAAGTCTCGAAGAGGGCGTCGGGACCGGTCTCTACTGCGCACGTCCATTACACCCACCCGCCCCCAGGCGTGCCAAGACACGCCCCTCCCGAAGCGAGCACATTCCGATCGTGCGCGCTCTGCGAGCACGGAGACCGGCCCGTCGCCCTCTTCTCTTAAGTCCCACACACTCTCCGTAGCACTTCCTGATACGCCTCTTCAATCTTCCCCAAATCTTTTCTAAACCGGTCCTTATCCATCGACTCGTGCGTCTTCTTGTCCCAGAACCGGCACGTATCCGGCGAGATCTCATCCGCGAGAATCAGCTTGCCGTCGTACAGGCCAAATTCCAACTTAAAATCCACCAAAATCATGCTGCGATCGTGAAAAAACGGCAGCAAGAGCTCATTGATCCGCAAGGCCGTCGCCTTGATGTCCGCGACGGTACTCGGCTCCGCCAGCTGCAGTAGACGGATGTGCTCTTCGGTGATCAACGGATCGCCCAGCGCGTCATTCTTGTAATAAAACTCGACGACCGGCGGCACGATCGTATCACCTTCTTTCAATCCCAGCCGCTTTGCCAAGCTGCCGGCCACTCGATTACGGACGACGACCTCGATCGGCACGATCGCCACCCGCTTCGTCAGCATCTCGCGGTCGCTCAAGCGCTCGATGAAATGGGTCGCGACCCCGCCCTCTTCCAGCAGGTGAAAGAGCCGCTCGGAGATCCGATTATTGACGATGCCTTTCTCCACGATGGTGCCCCGCTTCTGCGCGTTAAAGGCCGTCGCATCATCTTTGAAATACTGAATCACGCGATCGGGCTGATCGGTCGCAAAGATTTTCTTGGCTTTCCCCTCGTACAGCAGGCTCCCCTGGGTCATGTTCAGCGCGTCTCCGCCAGCCTTTTGCTTTGCTCGTCCCAACGCCACGGACTCCGCCTGCCGTGAAGATGCACGCCACCCAGCCATCGATCGATTCCGTTCAGATCGACGTGATCGGCTTGTCGGCATAAAACCGCTTCACCCCTTGCCGTAAGGAACACCCGGCGGTCGGAAGTTGCATGTTCCCAGCTCGGCCACGCGCCGGTTCCTTCAATTTTCAGCAGCGGGCAACGACTCGCGGCGAGTTTGTCCAGATAGGGCCAGAACATGCTGTCGCCGAGCCAAAACCGTTCTTCTCGTTCCTGTAGCGTCCGGAAGATCTGGATCGGTTCGGTCACGCCCGACGCGATGATGTCCAGCGCCATCTGCTCGGTCCGTCCCAAGCCATTCGCCACGGAGGGAAATTCTTGCAGATAGCGGATCAGCGCCGGAGCAAGGTGGGGTAACGCGGAGGTCCCATCATGGATGACGGCTTCAATCATGAGCGGATCAGAAGCGCAGAACGCGGCCCATGCTCGATTGGCCAACGCCAGCTCGGCATCCGTTACCTGGTGCTGCGTTCCATAAAGCCCGGCCAATTCCGGTGTGCTCAAATTGCCGATGTGATGATTGGGGCAAATAAGAAAAAGCGAGATTGGGCGCGGCTTCTGCCGTGAAAACCAATTCAGCAGATAAATTAGAATGATCTGATCGAACAGATCATGCTCGAACCAGAGCAAGACTTTGTCGTGGCGCCTGAATGTCTCGAGATCGTGATCCTGCTTGGTTAAAAATTGCATACCCCTCTCGAACGGGAGAGCATAGTAGTCCTCGGCATGTCGGGCACGCACGCGACGCCACTCATCCGGCTCCAGCCCCGCCGGCGTCGGTCCTTGGCACAGCGCGTCGGCCCATTGGATGAATTCACCCGGCAGCCCGGCCTCTTTAAGTTTTCCTAAGATGTCGGTTCCGCATCGAATATGGAGCATGCCACCGTCCCGATTCTGGAAACTCACTCGCCGGGCGCACGTGCAGCAGGCTACCCCGCGTTCATTTACGTCGGGTCCGCTTGCCGTGTTTCTGCGCCGCGCTTCCTTTGCGGGATGAATTGCCGAACACGCGGCGGTATATCGTATCGAGATGGCGCAGGTAATACCGGGGATCGAAACACGATTTGATTTCATCGGCCGAGAGATACCGCGTAATCAGCGGATCTTTGCTCACTGATTCCTGGAACCCTGTCTGCCCCGTCAATTGCACCCGCCCATCCCCGGGCGCGCCAAGACGTGCCCCTTCCCAGGCACTCATCGCATGGCGCTGCACGGCTTCATAGGCTTCCTTGCGCTGCGCCCCGCGCTCCACCAATTCGAGCAGCAGCCGCTGCGAATACACCAGCCCGCCGGTCAAGTCTAAGTTCTGCTTCATTCGGGACGGATATACCAGCAGCGTGCGCACGAGCTCGGTGAATCGGACCAGCATGTAGTCGATCAAAATCGTGCTGTCCGGCAGAATCACACGCTCGACCGACGAGTGGCTGATATCTCGCTCATGCCAGAGCGCGACATCCTCCAATGCCGCCACGCTGTTGCTGCGCACGAGTCTGGCCAACCCGCAGAGGTTCTCGGAGGCAATCGGATTGCGCTTGTGCGGCATCGCTGAGGAGCCCTTCTGTCCTTCTGAAAAATATTCCTCGGCTTCCAGCACCTCGGTTCGCTGGAGATGCCGGATCTCGGTCGCGAATTTTTCAAGACTCGCCGCAAGCAGCGCCAAGGCTGAGCAATAGGCCGCGTGGCGATCGCGTTGCACGATCTGGCTGGAGACTGGGTCCGGCTT
>DATFCE010000082.1:0-16976 GCA_035253365.1 Nitrospiraceae bacterium | reverse complement strand
TTGCACCAAGACTGTCTTACAAGCGACGCGCGCTCATCGTACGATGGATGAAATTAAAGCATGCTGTCCCCATTACACCAGGAGGTACCGATGAAAACAGTTTCAGCAATATTAGGACTTCTCACCGTAGGAGCGCTCAGTGTGCCGGTCGTGTCGCTCGGCGAACAGGCCGGCGAGCAGAGAGTCGTCAATCCCCAGGCGGCCGGTCCGGTGTTTCCCCCGTCTGAAAAGTGCACCTCATTTACCCGATGTGAAAACATCATCGGCGAGGTCATTCGCATCGAAGAATCCTATTGGGTCAAGCAGCCGAATGGAACGGAAACCCACATGCGTGTCACCAAAGACACCCACATGAAAGAACTGCCCAGAGTGGGTGACAGTGTGGCCGCGCAGATCACCTCCACTGGCGACGTGAATGCGATCATGAAGGTCCAAGAATTGCCGGAAAGGAAAGAGTTGCAGGTGCCGTCCAAATCGCAGTCTGACCTGCGGTAGGGCAATCATTCATAACAGAGTGATGCAACAGTGTCCCGGACGCTTTCTTCGCCGGCTATGGTTTGGGTTGACTCGCGCCGAGTTCCGATCATCACGCGGAACGTCGCGCTCACCCACGCCGGCGAAGGGCGACCCCGGCACGGTTTCAGCCGCACTTGAAAACATTCCCCCGTGGTGGGTACTCAGCCGTTCACCACCGTCCCGCCATTAGGATGTAGAACCTGCCCGGTCATGTACGACGCGTCGCCGGATGCCAAAAAGACGTAGCTCGGTGCGACCTCCTCGGGTTGTCCGGCGCGCTTCAACGGCACCTCCGAGCCGAACGTCTGCACCTTATCGGACGGAAACGTGGAGGGAATCAGCGGGGTCCAGATCGGACCGGGCGCGACCGCATTGACCCGGATGCCTTTCTCCGCCAGGCCTTCGGACAGGGAGCGCGTAAACGCGACGATCGCCCCTTTGGTGGCCGAATAATCCAATAGGGTTGGGCTCCCTTTGTACGCCGTGACGGAGGTGGTATTGATGATCGCGCTGCCCTCGGTTAAATGCGGCAAGGCGGCCTTGACCATATAGAAAAATGAAAAGATATTCGTTCGGAACGTCCGCTCCAATTGTTCCGCGCTGATCTTCTCAATGCTCTCTTGCGGATGCTGCTCGGCCGCATTATTGACCAGCACATCGAGCCGGCCCAATTCGCCGAGCGTCTGGTCAATGCACTCACGACAGAACGCTTCATTTCCGACATCCCCGGCAAATGTCAAACAGCGCCGTCCTTCCTTCTCGACCAATCGCTTCGTTTCCTCGGCATCGCCGTGTTCGTTCAAGTAGACGATCGCCACATCCGCTTCTTCGCGCGCGAAGGCAATGGCGACCGCGCGCCCGATGCCGCTATCGCCGCCCGTAATCACCGCGACTTTCTCCCTGAGCTTCCCGCTGCCGCGATGGCCCGCATCGTCGGCTTTGGGCCGCGGGGTCATTTCGGACTCAAGTCCTGGACGGCGGTCTTGGTGCTGCGCGGGTTGGTGTTTCTTTTTTGATTGATCCGTCATATTCCCCTCCGATGACTTCTATGCTTGACAGTGTCTACACCAGCACGCGCGGAACGATCTGTCGGACGTAGGCAGGTTTTCTGTAGGAGCCCTATGCCCGACTTTCACCTACAGAAGTTGACGGGTCTTGCTGATGTCGGCATGGGAAACGGCTGGAGTACAGTCAGGCAACCCGATAAACCACTGGTTGAAACTACTAGGCATTCACTTCAACACACCATCATATAGAGGAGATACATATGCCCAAGTCATCAATGGAGCCGCAGGGCGACGCTTCTACCATCGTGGAAATGCTTCGAGAGGATCATCAGAAAGTCAAAGATCTGTTCGAGGAATTTGAGAATACCGAGGATTCAAAAGAGAAGCAGCGCATTGTCGAGACGGCGCTGACCGAATTGGAGGTGCATGCCAAGCTTGAAGAAGGCCTGATCTATCCGGCAATTCGGGAAGAAATCGACGATGAAGATTTGATGGACGAAGCCTTGGAAGAGCACCATGTCGTCCACGTGCTGGTGGGCGAGCTGAAAAAGATGAAGCCGCGCAGCGAGCGGTATGACGCGAAATTTACGGTTCTCGGAGAGAGCGTCAAGCATCACATTCAGGAAGAAGAGGGTGAAATGCTGCCCAAGGCGGAAGGCCTGGATCTCGACTGGGAGGACTTGACCGCCCGCGTCATGAAGAAAAAAGAGCAGTTGATGTCGAAAGGCTCGGCTCACTCTAAAAACAGCCGTCGCGGATCCGCCAAGAAACGCGCTTCCAGCGGACGGCCCAGGCGATAACGCTCACAGTCCTTTCGAAACGAACTTACCGATGTGAGGTGTGCCATGCCTCGGAAGAATACGTTCATGATGATCCTCGCCCTGTTGGGCACGGTCACTGTGTGGTGGGCCTGCACCATGAGCGACAAAGGTCTCGCGGAACAGCGGACGCCGGAAAAGAGCATGCCGGAGAAGACCCAGATGAAAATGGACGCGTCAAAAATGGAGTCTCCGGACACGAGGCCCACTCGGGCGCCTCACGATGCGGTGGCCGAGGCGCAAGAGCCGCGCGCCGTACCGATCGAACGGCCCGAGCAGCGAAAGACCGCGCACGATCGCTCAGGTATCTTTGAGGCACAGAAGGCCAGGCCCTCTTCCCCTGTCTTCCAGAACCAGCTTCGAGACGGCAAAATCTCCGGCTTCGATTTCTATCGCGATCCGTTGAACGCGGAAAAGCCTATGCAGGAACCGGACGAGATCATGAAGAAGGACATCGCCGATAAGCCCAAGGTGATGGAGGCGCAACGCAAGCTCCTGGAGCGGCGCTATCATCTGGAGCCGAAACTGGATCCCGAGGTGAAGATGTCGCGGGGGAAACCGCTGCCGGTGGGGCCCACGGCGCGGTTGCCCAAAGGCATGACGTGGGAACGCCTTGCCGAGCTGGGTTCTGATGAGATCAAGCAGCAAGGGATCTTCCCGTATCCTTCGCTTCCGCACCCGCTGCAATCTCCCGGAGGCCAGGTCTTCCCTCAGATGCAGATCGACATGTTTCCACGGCTCGAGCGGGTCGACGTCGATTTCGATCTCCCCGACGCGTTCCTGCCGGAGTTTCCGCCGGCCATCTTTTTGAGCAACCGCCCGGAACTGGGCGATGTGTCCCGCGGCGAAGTGGTCTCCATCAACAACTATTACCGCCTGTTCAAGGACATCCTCACCCCGGTCCAGCTCGATGGACTGAGGATGCTGCTGACACCGTTTCCGCAAGAGGAGTTTAACCCCACCGATGATCGCAAAAGTTTCCGCCCGAGCTTGGGCGTGACGTGCTTCGACTGCCATGTCAATGGCCATACGACGGGCCAATTCCATCTCAATCCCGATATGCGCCCCGAGGAGCGGCGCTTGCGCCTTGATACGACCAGTCTCCGGGGAGTCTTCAACCAGCAGATCCACTCATCTAAGCGCAGTTTGCGCTCGATCGAGGACTTCACGGAGTTCGAGCAACGGACGGCCTACTTCAACGGCGATGAAATCCATGCCATCAAAAAAGGGATGAACATCCTGGACCGAATCCAGGTGAGTCACATGGCGCAGATGCAGAACATGTTGGATTTCCCCCCGGCGCCCAAGCTCGATCCCATGACCGCTCGGCTCGACCCGAAGAAGGCCACGGAGACGGAGTTACGCGGGGAAAAGATTTTCTTCGGCAAGGGCCGGTGCGCGGGTTGTCATACGCCGCCGTTCTACCTCGACCACCAGATGCACGACCTGCACCTCGAGCGCTTCCTCAAGGACGAGCCGGGGGACGGCCCGATCAAGACCTTTACCCTGCGCGGCATCAAAGATTCGCCCCCGTATTTTCATGACGGCCGGCTGCTCACGCTCGAAGATACGGTGGAATTTTTCAACATCGTGGGGGACCTCCAGTTGAACAGGGAGGAGAAGGCCGCCCTCGTGGCGTTCATGCGGGCCTTGTGACGAACGCGGACGACGGCAGAGTTCGGGAGGCCATCATCATCGGCGGCGGATTGGCCGGACTGTCCGCCGCGATCTATCTGGGCCGGAGCCGGCGCGATACGCTGTTGATCCACTCCGGCCGTTCCATGGCGAAGTGGGAAGCGGACGTGCAGAATTATCTCGGCTTCCCCGACGGCATCGACGGAACGGACCTGCTCGCGCGGGGAATGGCGCAAGTGACTCGGTTTCAGGTGGAGATGATCGAGGATGAGATTCAGTCCTTGCTCAAGGAGCAGGACGCCTTCCGGCTGCGCAGTCGCAACGCGCACTATCGCGCCAAACGCGTGCTCATCGCGACCGGATTGACTCACCTCCCTCCCGAGATTCCGGGCGTGAAGGAATGCTTGGGCCGCACGCTCTTCTTCTGCAAGGATTGCGACGCCTATCGGGTGCAAGGCAAACGGATCGTGATCATCGGGCGCAACAACGAAGCGGTGGAATACGCGCTTGCCATGTTGCTCTTCTCCCCGAGCGTGATGATCTGCACCAACGGCAAAGAGCCCCTCTGGGAATCGGATCACGCCGGATGGTTGGAAGAATATCGCATCCTGATCCGCCCGGATCGCATCCGCCGCGTGGATCATGACGAAGGGCATCTTCGCGCCCTGACGTTCGAACGCGGGGATCCGGTGAGAGTCGATGCGGCCTTCACCACCCGCGGAGATGTCTATCACAACGACCTGGCGGAGGAGGCGGGCGCGTCGATCGACACGGAAGGAGAGATCGTCGTCGATGCGTGTTTGAGGACCAGCGTGCCGGGCCTCTATGCGGCCGGCTGCGTCACGCCGGCCAATTGCCAGATGATCATCGCCGCGGGACAAGGCGCCGTCGCCGCGCAGACCATGAATCGTGACCTATTCGAAGAAAGTCTCAAGCAGCATACCCTTCCGTGTTTCGGCCAACCGGTCCACCAGCGAGGCGCGTGCGGGCAAGGGACGGAGAAGGCACGTCTGGGCGTGCCTGGGGCCGGGGGGCTGAGATAGTTGCGGAACTGACGGCGAAGGCGGAGACACAGGTGTTGTCCGGTCCGGGAAGAGACGTCGCGATGCGACGACACGTTCGGCCTGCA
The DNA here is from genome assembly GCA_035253365.1 of Nitrospiraceae bacterium. GTDB lineage: Bacteria > Nitrospirota > Nitrospiria > Nitrospirales > Nitrospiraceae > DATFCE01. Next base: position 11,871 of record DATFCE010000082.1, on the reverse strand, counting down.
TGCGTGTACTGACGCCCATTTGTGTCTTCAGCGTGCTTTTGATCTCCGGATGCAGCCGGTTGCTGCAACCCGCGCACCATGACAAAGCCACGAGTTTCGAACGTCGCTGCAGCCCCCCCGCCATACACCGCGGTGTCTCCTTGACCGCGCTTGATAACCCGGTCGGCGAAAGCGGCGCCGCGACGGCGCAGTTGCCGAACCCCGATGCTTTCTCGCCGAGGGCGCTCGATGCCGCGTACGCCATCCAGGCGCTGCCGCTGCTCAAGGACATCAACGCCCTCGAACAGCAAGGCGAGGGCCACGCTCTCGCGCTCCTGAAGGCTCGCGAGAAACTCATCGGGCGCATTCTGTTGGCCATGGAAGAAGTCAGCAGCCTGACGGCCGAGGTCGACTGTGAGGCGGATCGCGCCGATCAAATTGCCGACCATCTGCACGATGAGCTCTCGACCCGGACGAAGTACCAGACTCTTGGAGCGATTGTCGTCGCCGGCGTAGCCGCCGTGGCCTCGGGGGGCTTCATTTTGGCCGCCGGTCTGTCCGTCGCCGAAGCGACGGCAGTCATCGCAGGCGGCTCCCTGGCGGCCGGACTCGGCACCCTGCCGCTTTTTGCCGAGAGTCAGCAAGAGTACACCCATCCGCGCAATCTCCTGCGCGACGTATGGGAAGGGCCTCGGATGTCCGCGCTCTTTCCCACATCGGTCTGGCGCTACCTTGCGCATCAGAACAAGGCCGAGTTGGAAGGGAACACCTATCGCGCGGAACTGATCGAGAGCTGGCGGCAAGAAGGCCGCCTGGGCGAACCGGGCTCTGCCATCGAGCACAAACGCATTCCTTTGCTCTTCGGCGATGGCGGTATCTACGAGCTGCAAGACTTACGGGCGCGTTCCACCATGTTGAGACTGCTCGCCAGCACGGTCGAAATGATGCACCAGGACTTGGAGACGCTCATTCGGCAGGTGCTGATCCAGGAGGCGCTGATGGAGTAATACTCCGCTTTTGAGCTTGTCATAAAAGACGGCATGAATCGTCGTGTGGCGTGAAACAGGAGGACTGCATGCGTAAGGGCAAAGAGAAGAGCGACAACAGCAAGGCAAGTGATCTGGCCATGTTCAAGAAGGACGCCGCGGAGGAATACCTCACGACCAACCAAGGCCTCCGAATCAATGACGATCAGAACACGCTGAAAGCCGGAGAGCGCGGCCCCTCGCTGCTGGAAGATTTTCACTTCCGCGAGAAGATGACCCATTTCGATCATGAGCGCATTCCCGAGCGCGTCGTGCACGCCCGAGGCTCCGCCGCGCATGGGGTTTTCCAGGTGTACGAATCACTGGCCCCGTACACGAAAGCCAAGTTCCTGCAAGACCCGTCGGCGAGGACGCCGGTCTTTGTCCGCTTTTCTACCGTGGTGGGGTCCCGCGGCTCGACGGACTTGGCGAGGGATGCGCGCGGCTTCGCCGTCAAATTCTATACGGAAGAAGGCAACTTCGATTTGGTCGGCAACAACATCCCCGTGTTCTTCATTCAGGACGCGGTCAAATTTCCCGATCTCGTCCATGCCGTCAAGCCGGAACCGCATCATGAAATGCCGCAGGCAGCCGCGGCCCACGATACCTTCTGGGACTTCATTTCCTTGATGCCCGAATCGATGCACATGATCATGTGGGTGATGTCCGACCGGGCCATCCCCCGAAGCTTCCGCATGATGGAAGGGTTCGGCATCCACACCTTCCGGTTCGTCAACGACAAAGGCAAGGCGCGGTTCGTAAAATTTCATTGGAAGCCTCTGCTTGGCGTGCACTCCGTCGTCTGGGATGAAGCCCAGAAGATTTCCGGCCTGGACCCGGACTTCCACCGGCGCGACTTGTGGGACGCCATCGAGCACGGCGACTTTCCGGAATGGGAATTCGGCGTGCAAATCGTCGAGGAGAAGGACGAGCACACGTTCGACTTTGATCTCCTGGATGCCACCAAAATCATTCCGGAAGAAATAGTGCCGGTCAGGCGCATCGGCAAACTGACCCTGAACCGCAATCCGGATAACTTTTTCGCCGAAACCGAGCAGGTGGCCTTCCATCCCGGCCATATCGTACCGGGCATCGATTTCACGAACGATCCGCTCCTGGCCGGCCGTCTCTTTTCCTACACCGATACGCAATTGATCCGGCTGGGCGGTCCGAACTTCCATGAGATTCCTATCAATCGGCCGGTGGCGCCGGTGCACAACAATCAACGGGACGGCCACATGCGCCAAACGATTAATCAGGGCCGCGTCAGTTACCAGCCGAACTCGCTCGGCAGCGGGTGTCCCATGCAAGCCAAAGCCGACATGGGCGGCTTCATGAGCTACGCGGAAAAGCTCGGCGGGTCGAAAGTGCGCGCGCGGAGTGACAAATTCTTCGATCATTTCAGCCAGGCGGCGCTGTTCTGGAACAGTCAATCCCACGCGGAGAAACTGCACATCGTGCAAGCCCTGCGGTTTGAATTGGGCAAGGTCGAAACGCCCGCCATTCGCGAGCGGATGGTTGGATTGCTCGTTCAAGTTGATAAGACACTGGCGGGGCTGGTGGCGCAAGGTCTCGGCATCCCCGTGCCCGCCAAACTGGACAGCCCCATGAACAGGAGCGTGCCGGCGGACGGGAACGTGAAGCACTTTCAACCGAAGCCGCGCGTGAAATCGATCGAACGCTCCCCGGCCTTGAGCATGGCGACCACCGTCAAGGGTGATATCACGACGCGTAAGATTGCCATCCTCGCCGCCGATGGGGTCGATGACGCGGCGCTCTCCGGAATGAAGAAAGCGTTGACGGCGGCCGGCGCGCAAGCGAAGGTCGTGGCCCCGCGGCTTGGATTTCTGAGAGGGGCCAAAGGCGCCGAAGTGAAAATCGATTTCAGTTTTCTCACAGCCGGCTCCGTCCTGTTCGACGCGGTCTATCTTCCGGGCGGCGAACAGAGCGTTGAAATTCTGAAGGGCGACCCCAAGGCCCTGCTCTTCGTCAAGGAGGCATACCTCCATTGTAAGGCGATTGCCGCCGCCGACGCAGGCATCGAATTATTAACGGCGGCACATCTCGCCGCGGAGCAAACCGCGGAGACTCACGCCATGGGAGTGCAGCGCGAGGAACACGATCTTCTTACGCCAGACGAGGGGATCATCATGAGCCGCGGGGCTCACATTAATCAGGTCGCGGCCAAATTCATCAAAGCCATCGGGCAGCATCGCCATTGGGGGCAGGGAGATGAAAGGTCAAGTCCCGGCCTAATTTAGGCCGGCCCACTGCATACTCTATATCCCGCAAACCATAAGGAGACACGATGAAAAAAGAACAGGTCAACGAGCTGTTATATCAGGCCTTGGAAACCGAAGCCGGCGGCGTGCAGGTGTATGAGACGGCGATCCAATGCGCGGTCAATCAGGATCTCAAAGAAGAATGGCAGAAGTATTTGGAGCAGACTCGAAATCATGAACAGATTGTGCGCGAGTTGGTTGAAACGATGGGGCTCGACCCCGCCGCGGAGACGCCGGGACGCCAGATCGTTCGTCACAAGGGCGAGTCGCTTGTGGAAGCCATGAAAATGGCTCTGAAGAGAAACAATCCCCAAGCCGCTCAACTCGTCGCGGCCGAAAGCGTGGTCGCGGCCGAGACGAAGGACCATCAGAATTGGGAGCTTCTCGGCGAGGCGGCCGAAAAACTTCAAGGCGAGGAAGGCAGGGCGCTCAAAGAGGCCTGCGAGCAGGTGGAGGACGAAGAGGACGAGCATCTCTACCACAGCATGGGCTGGAGCCGTGAGCTGTGGATGGATGCCTTAGGGTTGCCGGCGGTGCTGCCCCCTCCCGAGGAAGAGCAGGACGCCAAGACGGCCGGTGACGCGGCCCGCGCCAAGAAGTCGCGCAAGGGGATGCTATAGGTCCGGCGGAATTGATCCATGCCCCATCAGTCCGCAACAAGATGAGATGTGCGACGCTCGTATGTTTCATCCTCGTGCTGCTTCAGGCGGGATGCTCCTTCACGGGAACTCGTGCGCTGAGCAATGATCAAAGCTTGAATCAGGTCACGCCCGGCATATCCACGAAATCTCAAGTCAAGCGATTATTCGGACCACCATCCTTGCAGCGCTTCTCGGTCGGCGATCAAGGAGGGCGGATCTGGATCTATGAATACTCGCGCAGTGAGGTGAATCCGCTCGCATTTATTCCCTTTATGAGTTTCGCGTTGCTCGCTTGTTGTGAATGGCATACCGTCGAAACGCGAACCCTGATCGTCGAATTTGGTCCCGATGAAGTCGTGCACGGGTTCACCAGAGGAGTGAGTGTCCAGTAGAGAGACGCGAGAACCGAACGCCGGCTCACTTTAGGCTTGCGCGCCATTCGGCTTGCGGGTACATTCGGCCGTGCTCGGCGGAACGCGGCGTACCGCATACCGGATTCGTGAATGACCACACAAGCTTAGGCCGATGTTTGTGCGCCCGGACAATCCCCCCAGCTTCTTCAGATGCCTGACGTCGCGGATCGCGTAGTCGTGACAGCGGAGCGGGCGCATGCATTCCGTGGGTCCGTTCTTCTGTTCCTTTCATACGACATCATCAAGCCCAGAGTTCCGAGGGGACAATGCAATGACGTCCGCCGCCGGACTTGGTTGAGGCGGTTCCTCATCCCGCTTCTTCTTGTGACGGGGTGCGTGCAGACCACCGGCGTGACGGAACACCGCGCGACGAAGAGCTTTGAAGGCCGCTGCGCGCCGCCCGCCCCGCAGATTCGCTCCACCCCGCTGAAGGAATTGACCGGCGTCCCCTCCGAAGGCTCGGCCGCAGACGCTCCGCCGGCCGCACTGGGGTTTTCATGGCAATCGCTGAGAACGGCCGAAGCGCTGGAGCTGCTGCCGCTGCTTCGAGAGCTGACGGCCCTGGAGAAGCCGGAGGCCCGTAAACAGCCGGACGGAGAACTGCGCCTCCTGAAGGTACGCCAACACATTTTGAGCCGGATCTCGCTCGCGAACTTTGAAGTCTCGGGAAGCGCCGCGCAGTCCGGGTGCGAGGAGGAGCGGACCCACCAGCTCGCCGACCGCCTTCAGAAAGCCGAAGGCGCGCGAATCAAGCAGCAAACGATCTTAGCCGTCGTGATCGGCGCTCTCACGAATGTCGCGACCGGCGGATTTGGGTTGGCGTTCAGCGGGTCCGTAGGGGCGGAGATCGCCTCGATCGCCGGAGGCGTCTTGGGGGGCGCGTTCGGTTGGGCCGCCCTGTCCAATGAAACGAAATACTACTACGTGACCGAGCCGAACTTGCTCCGTGAGATCTGGATCGATCCCGATCACTCGGATCTCTTTCCGCCTGCCGTGTGGCGATTTCTCCATCGCCCCATGCGAGAGGGGACAGAGGGGCGCTCGTTCCGCGACGAATTGATCGCCGGATGGCAACAAGAAGGCCGATTGGGTACGCCGGGGACGCCGGCATCTCGGGCGCGCAAGCAATTGCTCTTCAGCGACGACGGCCTCTATGGCATCGAGGATTTGGTGGCGCGAGCCCAAATGCACGACATGCTGGAATCCACGATCAATTTGATGCATCAGGACCTGGAGCATCTCATGCGCGAGGTGGTCATCAGAGAAACGGTGACCGAATAGCGGACGCGGTTTTACGCTACAGAGCCCATCGCGGCATGCCGGGCCGGGAGGTTATCGATGGCACAGAATGGCCTTGAATTGTTTCCTTCTTTCGCGAAAAATTCTGCGGCGGTCGTCGGATCACCCTGGGCATTTCTCGCGGGCTTCTTGTTCGTAGCGGGGTGGATCATCACCGGCCCGATCTTTGAATTTTCAGACACCTGGCAGCTCGTGATCAACACGAGCACGACGATCGTCACCTTTCTCATGGTCTTTCTCATTCAGAACACGCAAAACCGCGATGCCAAGGCCATCCACCTGAAGTTGGATGAACTGATCTATGGCATGAAGGGAGCACGCAATAGTCTCATCGATTTGGAAAACTGTACCGACGAAGAACTCGATCGACTCCAACGGCAATTTGAGCAACTCAAGGATTCACGACGGAATCGACGGCCCGGGTAAGCTATGGCCGCAGTACTCCAACGCTGAGGAGGGATGATGCTGCCGCATTGGTATAAGAACGCGATCATTTACGGCCTCCAAGTCGATACCTTCCAGGACTCAAACGGCGACGGGATTGGGGATTTCGCAGGGCTACGCAATCGATTGGACTATCTGACCGGGCTCGGCATGACCTGCTTATGGGTATTGCCGTTCTTTCCGACGTCGGGACGCGACAATGGCTATGACGTCACGAATTATTACACCGTCGATCCCCATCTCGGCTCGCTGGAGGAATTCGTCGCGTTTGTCCGCGAGGCGGGCGAGCGAGGCATCCGCGTGATGATGGATCTGGTGATGAATCATACGTCCGACCACCATCCCTGGTTTCAGGCCTCCCGCCGGGACACCGGATCCCGCTTTCGCGACTATTACGTCTGGACCCACACCCCGCCTCCCATGCCGCCGGGTGAACGGAATATCTTTCCGGATACGGAATCCGGTGTCTGGGCGTATGACGACCCGGCATCGTGGCTCAGTTGGATGAAGCGGCTCATCGCCGTGCGGCGACAGTGTACGGAGATCGGATGCGGCACGTTCACGATTCTCGATGCCGGCCAACCCGGCGTGTTCACTCACTGCTGTGAGGCCGATGGCGCCGCGGTGGTCGCAATCCATAATTTGTCCAAGAAATCGGTGCGGGTCACCATTCCCATGGAGCCACCGGCCCGCGCACAGGTGAGTCACGTGTTTGGAAGCACCCCCGGCAAAGTCGACGGTGTTCCTCTTTGTCTTCGGCTTGGGGGATACGACTACGCGTGGTACCGGGTCGAGCCGGAACGATGAGATTCAAACAGATAGCGAACCACGGAACGGATGAGACGGCGCCATGAGCCGCCAGTACCGTTGGTGGGAGCACGGCATTATTTACCAGATCTATCCACGTTCGTTCGCGGACAGTAACGGGGACGGCATCGGTGACCTGCGCGGCATCATCGACAAGCTCGACTATCTCGAATGGCTGGGCGTGGATGCGTTATGGTTGTCGCCGATCTACCCCTCCCCGATGGCCGACTTCGGGTACGACGTGTCCGATTACACCGGCGTCCATCCGATCTTCGGGACGCTGCAAGATTTCGACATTCTGGTGACGCAGGCGCACCGCCGCGGGCTCAAGGTCATCCTCGATTTCGTCCCCAACCATACGTCCGATCAGCATCCGTGGTTTCTTGAGTCCCGCGCGTCCCGCACGAACCCGAAGCGAGACTGGTATCTGTGGCGCGATCCGGCGCCCGGCGGGGGTCCGCCTAACAATTGGATCAGCACGTTCGGAGGAAGCGCGTGGGAATGGGATGCCGCGACCGAGCAGTATTTCTATCACGCTTATCTCAAACAGCAGCCCGATCTGAATTGGCGCCATCCCGGCGTGCAGGAGGCGATGCTCAACGTCATGCGATTCTGGCTCGATCGCGGCGTGGACGGATTCCGGGTCGATGTGATTTGGCATCTCATCAAGGATGACCAATTTCGGAGCAACCCGCCGAATCCGGCCTATCGACCCGGCGAGTGGCCCTATCTTCAATTGCTGGCCACTTATACGACCGATCGGCCGGAGGTGCATGACATCATCGCGAAGATGCGGAAGGTGCTGGACGGCTATGACGATCGCATGATGGTCGGAGAAATCTATCTGCCGATTCAGCGCCTCGTTACCTATTACGGAACCGAGGGTTCAGGGGCGCACCTGCCGTTTAACTTTCAGTTAATCGAACTGTCGTGGGACGCGCGGACCATTGCCACGGCCGTCGAGTCGTATGAGGCCGCCCTGCCCGCCGACGGATGGCCCAATTGGGTCTTGGGCAATCATGACAAGCCGCGCATTGTGGCCCGGGTCGGGGCGGCGCAAGCCCGCGTGGCGGCTATGCTGCTCTTAACGTTGCGCGGCACCCCGACGATGTACTACGGCGATGAGCTCGGCATGGACAATGTGCCGATCCCGTCCGCATTGGTACAGGACCCGTGGGAGAAAAACGTGCCCGGCCACGGGTTAGGTCGCGATCCTTCTCGCACGCCGATGCAATGGGATGGCTCTGTACATGCGGGATTCACGACCGGCCGGCCCTGGTTACCGATCTCTGATGAAGCCGTCTCGGTCAACGTGGCAGCCGAACGAGATGATCGGACCTCGGTCCTGACGTTCTATCGGAGACTGATCCGATTACGACGCGCGGAATCTGCGCTGTCGGTGGGCGACTATCAAACGGTGCGCATCAGCGATGCGGTGTACGGATTTCTTCGCCGGCATGGCGATCGACGGCTGGTGATCGCACTGAACTTCACGCCATCCTTCCAGTTCATGAATTTGACACCGTGTCATGACCCGGGCCGCCTTGTGCTGTCAACCCACCTCGATCGGGAGGGAGAAGAAGTGATGGATGTGGTGAAACTTCGGCCGAATGAAGCCGTGATCGTGAGCCTGCCCGACACCCCATAGGATGTCGGGCAGGCCCGCCTTCGTCCACGTCATCTACTCGTGCTTTAGAAGTGAAGTGACAGGCCGCCTACTACGCTGTTGGCGGAATAGTCCCCGTTTAAAGTCCGACCTGACTGGCCGGCGTTATCGAAGTTGAACGACGCCCTCTGGTATTTGTATTCCGCGAACGCCGCCACATGCTCGGTGAAGTAGTACCGCAACCCGCCAAGCCCATTGAACCCGACAACGCCATTATCCGTGCTACTGGGCCCACCATTTATCGACGTTTCGGCAAAGAATATTCCCACTCCGGCGCCGACATAGGGTTGCAGCCGGCAGAACTCGGAGCGCCGCTCCCCATAGTCATTACCATAGTCATTACCGGGATCGGTGACACGACCTGGATCGCGAGGATCGCGGTACGCCGGATCCCGAGGATCGCGCGCGGCCCGCCGGGCATCCCAATCACGTCGATCGCGTCGGTCGCACATCCATTTGCCGCGGATAATCGCGTTGAACGCCACGGTGGTGACGCGGAGGTGAGACCCCACGGCGTTATTGAGCCCCGGGGTTCCCAACCCTGCGGACTCCTTGAGATGCGGGTTGGTATTGAACCCTTCCACTTCGAAGCCCAACCAATTCAAACGATTCGGGAGAAAGTAGCCGATCTTGATTCCATAGATCGCTGAGTCGGTGTGGTTGATGCTGTTCGTGTTCGGCACGCCCGGCACGTTCGAATTGTCGATATTGGTGAAGCCCGTTCCCGCGAACGTGTAACCTCCGAAACCGGCCACGTACATCTCTCCCGGCCGCTTATAGTAATCCCGCCGGTCATACACCGCATTGTCGCGCTTCGCCCGTTCAATGTCCCGTTCGCGCTCAGCCGCGCGCGCTCGAGCCGCCTCTCGCTCACGGGCGCGTTCCGCCTCCCGCGCCCGTTCCGTGGCCGCGGGCTCTTCTTCAATAATCGTCCGCTGCGCGTACGTCAGGTTCGGCAGCGCGCATAAGCTCAGCCCGCACGCCATCACGGCCAATGTTGAGACTGTCCGGAACCTCGTCCTGTTACGCTGATCCATTCTAATCCCCTTTCTGTTGACGGACCCTCAGCAGAGCCCGGTGATTGATTATCGTCCAGCGCCCGAGGTAGTTCCGGCGCCGGACTCTCCCATTGATCGTCCGCTTGTGCTTCCTGACTCCGTTCCCGGCCCGGTCGATCCTGAACGGCGAGAACCGTGGCTCGATCCCGATTCCACTCCCGATTGGGAACGATCGCGGACGGCGCCGGTCGCCGAACCTGAATCTTCGTTTTTGCCTGATTTGGAGTCCGTCTGCATCTCCGGACTGGTGTGGAGCGAGGCGCCCGGTCCTTGCTGGGTGCCGCTTCCGGTCGATTGCGTGGGATCGTAGGCCAATAGCAGACTCAACAGCCCCACATATTGCATCCACTCGCGATGTCTGTTCACGATGCTTCTCCTTTCGTCGTTTCGAATGCGCGCCGCTTATGGCGCTGATGTATCGTATTGCACGTGTCACGCCTATCGGTCATTCTCTGCTTTACGTGTCAACTCGCGGCGATAACCGTATCGGCGGAGCCCGTACGTAACAAGCACAGAGGTATGGATCGAGGCTTATCGAATATTGGCGAGGTCCAGAAACATTTGACGAAGGCCGATCACGACCTGGGCCAGCCCGTCATAGGTGAGTTTGTCGGGCGTATCGTGGGGAGTGTGATAAAACGGTGATCGCAGGCCGGCCGTATCGGTAATCATGAAGGCCGGATAACCGTATTGCCAAAAGGACCAGTGATCCGACGAAGCGACGCCGGGAAGGAAGCGTGGAAGCGTGATGGCCTTGACCGGAAACCCGGTCTCCTCTTTGAAGAAGGACACCGCGCGGTGAATGAGGTGCCTTGAGCGCAGATCGCCGACGAAGGCGACGAAACTGCCGCGCCACCAATGCAACGCCCGCCGCGCAAGCGGCGCAGGTTCGCGATCATACAAACGGTAGTATCCAAGGGTCTCAAGGCTCACCATGCAGCTGACGTTCTCACCCCGCGAGCGGCACCGCTCCGCGTACGCCAAACTGCCCATATTGGGCGTTCGAAGGTAGGGTGGCTCTTCATTGACGAAGGCAACGAAACGGAAGGTTCGCCGAAATGGTTGATGGGCCAATGCACGCGCCAAGGCAATGAGCGCAGCGACACCGCTGGCATTGTCGTTCGCCCCCACGCCTCCGTGGATGGAATCATAATGTGCTCCCGCGATCACAATTTCGTCGCGCCACTCCGATCCCGCAATTTCCGCTTCGATGTTGTGGCACGCGCGGCCGTCCGCGTCGTAGGTGTGGCGGCTGACCCGGAGGCCGGCCGTCTGAAACGACGACTGGATGAACGCCGCCGCCTGCTCCAGATTGGAAGGCCGGCGCATATTGCGCTCACCGATCTTCTCTGCCAGCATCCGGACATCCGCCTGTAACGCCCCGGCGAGCTCCGGCCCGGGCACATCGTACACGGCCTGTTCCATAGGGGCTCTTCACTTCGTGGCGACCTCCGATTCCATGGCGCGCTTGAAACGCTGCAAGTCCTCCTCGATCTTTCGTTCCGGATCTTCACCAAGCCAACGGGCCACCTGCGCCCCCAGCGCGCCGCCCGGAGGATCATATTGCAGGGTCACGGTGACGTCCGTGCCCCGGCCATCCGCTGCTCGCTGAAAATGCACGGACCCCGCATTGTCCACATCGCTTCCTTGCAATGATCGCCAGCCAATCAACTCATTGTCGATTTCATTGACGATTTCCGCATCCCATTCCACGGTTTGCGCGCCGGCCGGAAGCGCGCTCACCACCCAATGCGAAAGCCGATCGTTGATGACCTGCACCGACTGTACATGAGTCATGATGCGGGGAAGATTTTCAAAGTTGCGCCAGAAGCGGAACAGGTCCTCGGCAGGTCGATCGATTTTGATAGACCGTTGCACTTTGACCGCCCGCCCCGTGCGGACTTTGCGACGCCCCAGCGCATTCGTATCCGCGGTGTTGACGCCCAGCGCTTGGTACAGCGCGCAGTGGCTTGTCGCCCCGCGATACAGAAACGCCGCGCCCACAGCCGCGAGACCGAGGCCGGCCCACGAGCGTCGGCTCAATCCGGCGAGGATCGCGCCGCCGCCGCCGAGCATCGATAACCAGGCTTCCATCTCCCCGACGTTCCGGCCGGCCGACTCTTCCGCCCAACCACGATCCTGCGTATTGGTCCGATACCGCTCTCTTCCGGTCAACGATTCACTCATGGAGCCCTCCTCGTTCAAACTCACTCAAGAATCGATTGAACTCCTACGTTAAATCCGTTTTCACAGGCTT
>DATFCE010000081.1:0-5044 GCA_035253365.1 Nitrospiraceae bacterium | reverse complement strand
CTCGGGGAGAATTCATCCGCCTCTGGCATGCATTTCTAGGTGGGGATCTTCACGGAGTTTGTCAATCTCGATCAAGCGATCTTCTCGAAGACCCAGTCGTTCGAGGGCTTTTCTCTCCTCGGCGCCGCGATCTTTCCGTCTTTTCCATCCGGAAAGAATCATGGCTTTGATCTCGTCCCGCGACACGCCTGCGCGTAGCGGCTGCCGCAGGTCCAGGCCGGTTTTAGCATAGAGACAGAGATACCACAGGCCATCGGCGGTGAGCCGGCTCCGATCGCACGTCGAGCAAAAGGGGGTTGTCGTCGAGGGAATGATGCCGAAGGCGGTGCCATCCGGCAAACGAAATCGCTGGGCCGGCGCGGAGCTGTCTTCGAAGATCGGTTCAATCGCGCCATACCGGGCGCTCAACATGTGGAGAATTGCCGCGCGGGAGAGGACTTTTTCCATGGCCCAACCCGTGGCGCCGCCGACATCCATGTATTCAATGAATCGGACCTCAGCACCGATACGCGCGCCGTATTCGATGAGATCGGGCAACTCGTCGTCGTTGAAGCCGCGAATCGCCACGGTGTCGAGCTTCAGGCTTGGAAAGGCGATCTTTACCACGGCGTCGATGCCCTTGAGCACGCGATCAAAACTATCGCGTCGCGTCAACGCGCGAAACCGTTCCGGCCTCAAGGTATCCAAGCTGACCGTCACCCGATGGAGCCCCGCATCGTACAAAGATTGTGCTTGCTCGGCTAGGAGAATTCCGTTGGTCGTCAATGCGATGTCTGTGAGACGGCGGTTTTTGGCCAGCATCCGAATCAAAGCCGGGAGGTCTCGCCGCAGAAGCGGCTCCCCTCCGGTCACACGAACCTTATCGACGCCGGCCTCCGTAAACAGATCGGTGAGCGTGTTGATCTCTTCAAAGGAAAGGAGCGTTTCCCGCGGCAGCCAGGCATATTCTTCTTCCGGCATGCAGTACTGGCAGCGTAGGTTGCACCGATCAGTGACCGAAATGCGCAGACTGCGCAAGGGGCGGCCGAGCGTATCCGCAATAGATTCGGCGCCGTGTTCGTTCACGGGTGCTCCTCGACCCAGACTTGGCCATCCGGCGTCTGCTCAAGCTTCCAGATGGGAGTAATCTGCTTCAGCTCGTCGATGCACCAGCGACAGGCTTGAAACGCGTCCGCACGGTGCTCCGCCCCGACCACGATCAGGACGATATTTTCGCCGACGTCGATCGGACCGTACCGATGCAGGATAAGCACTTCGAGAATGTTAAAATCCGTGAGCGCGCGTTCGCGGATTTCGCGCAGCTTCTTTTGGGCCATGCCCTCGTAATGCTCGAACGTGATGCCGCTCACATCCCGTCCCTTCGAGCGATCGCGCGCTGTGCCGAGAAAGGTGGCGATGCCCCCGATCCGGGTCGAGCGCCGGCGAACCCGATCGATCTCGGCATCGATGGAAAAATTCTCACGCTGCACGCGCACTAACGCGGCGTCCTCGGAGACAGGAACCTGATCCGCGCCGCCCGCGAAAGGTGGAAGCAAGGCCACCTCATCGCCGTCTCGAATCTCGGTATCTTGGTGGGCGATTTCTTGATTGACCGATACGAGGACTTTTTTCTTATGAATGAGTTCGGCCACCTGAGGATAGGGGCTTTCCAGTTCTGCGATAAGATCCTTGACCCGACGGGAGCCGTGGAGCGCGACAGTCAGATCGGCTTGATTGCCGGCCAGAGCCTTAATGAGCCCGAACAATTTAATCGTGATCATGACTCTATCCCGGCGTCAGCCCTGCCGGATGTAGGTTCCGGACTTCCCCCCGGATTTTGATACTAAATAGACATCGGTGACACCGATGCCCTTATCGACCGCTTTGCACATGTCATAAATGGTCAGTGCCGCGATAGAAACGGCGGTCATCGCTTCCATTTCGACTCCGGTTTGACCTGTTGATTTGGCCGTGGCCGTAATGGTGATCGAACAGAGACCGTGCCGATCCGGCTGCGGGTCTTCTTTAAATCCGATATCGACGCTGGAAAGCAGGATGGGATGGCACATGGGGATCAGATCGGGCGTGCGTTTGGCGCCCATAATGCCCGCCACTTGCGCAACCGCAAGCACGTCGCCTTTCGCGATCTTTCCACGTTGGACCTTTTCGAGCGTCTCCGGCTTTAACAGCACACGGGCTTGGGCGGCCGCGACGCGCTCCGTCGAACCCTTGACGGACACATCGACCATCCGGGCTCGACCGGACTCATTAAAATGCGTAAGTTCAGCCATGATCTAAGAACAAAGGACGGTTAATGCAAGCCGACTCGTTGGATTATAGGAGTCGCTCAAAAATCAAGTCAAGCGAAATGGCGAGGGAAACTATTTCCGTTTTCTCGTTGAGGAAGATTGTGATGCTCTCAGTCGTTTCGCGCGATTGAGCGCTCTCTTTAATTTGCTTAATTGACCCCGGGTGTGAGCACTTTCCAGTTGTAAGTCCGCTAATTGCACGCGAACGTGAGCAATTTCCTGTTTATGCAAGCTGGCCCACTCTGCGCGGGTCAGGTTTTCTCCTTCACCCTCTTTCCGAGCGCGCTTAATGCGATGATCGAGAGATTCGCGCAGCTGTTTTTGGCGCATGGCCAAGAGAGATTTCAGTGCGCGTTGCCGGAGTTCGATTTCCGTTTGCTCCTGTGCACCTTCACGCAGATTTTTAGCAAACATGGTGGCTCCTTAGAATTGCTATCCCATCAAGTGTGTCGCATTGTACTCTAAAATCTCGGCGACGGTCCAGAGATCATAATCTCTAATGGGTCAACAACTTATGAGCATTTCTTTACTCGGGGGACCATGGCTTGACTCTTGAGAATCTCATCCGGGACAATGGCCCGAACGAATGGACTGCGGGCTATGGCCGATCAAATCATCGTCGAACACCTGGAATTTCATGGTCATATCGGCGTGACGAGCGAGGAACGGCGCATGGCCCAGCCTATCGGGGTCGACATCACACTCGACTATCCTGCCTATGTGTTCTCCGGGGTGGCTGCGAACGATGATATTGAAGCCGCCGTCGATTATGCGCGGGTGGCACAGCGTATCGTCGAAACCGGACGCGCATCATGCGACCATCTTCTGGAAACATTGGCTGAGCGCCTCTGCGGCGTCTTATTCGACGAGTTTTCCATTTCAAGGGTACGCTTGTGGGTCCGAAAGCTGAATCCGCCGGTACCCGATGTGCGTGGGTCCGTTGGGGTGCAAATCGAACGGAGGCGCGCCGAGCAGCTTTCTGAACCACGACCGGCGCGCTTCCTATTGGACCATTGGCAGAGATTTCCCAAAGGCTTGGTGCTCGATGTGGCGGCAGGTCATGGACGCCATGCCTTGTATCTGGCGGCACAGGGGTTTTCCGTCGAAGCTGTTGACCGCGATGGCCAGGCATTGACGGAACTAGCGGCACGCGCCCGAGAGAGAAATACCCCCCTTGTGACAACGCGATCCATAGACTTGGAGCAGGACGCCGATCACCCGCCCGACTTGCCCAAAGAACAGTATGAGGCCATTCTCGTCTTTTTCTATCTCTACCGCCCGATCTTCCCGGCCTTGCTGCTGGCGCTGAAGCCCGGGGGAATGCTCATGTATGAGACCTTTTTAATCGAGAACCATCTGAAGCATCGGCACCCGAGACGGCCCGAATTCTGCTTAGCGCCCAACGAGCTTCTCCGGCTTGCGGACGGATTGCGGGTCCTTCACTATGAGGAAGGCGAACACGAGGGAACGCACGACTCGAAGACCGCCTTCACCGCCCGCTTGCTCGCAAAGAAAGAGCCATGACATCACACGTCGGCCGCCTCGATCTTCATCTCCACACGACCTATTCGGACGGAAGTCTCCCACCCGCCGAGGTACTGATATTGGCACACAAGGCTCATGTGACGGCGCTGGCGATTACCGATCATGATACGGTTGATGGAATTCCCGAGGCACTGGAAGCCGGCGAGCGTCTCGGCATTGAAATTATTCCGGGCATTGAAATCAGTTCTCGCCTGGAGGCCAACGAAGTGCACATTCTTGGGTATTTTGTGGACTGGAAAGATCGGGAGCTTCTGGCGCAACTGAGCCGCTTGCGCGAGGCCCGCCATGTGCGAAATCCCCGGATCATCGAGAGATTGAACGCATTGCATATCGAAATCACCTATGACGAAGTCAAGCAACTCGCGAAGACGGACTCCATCGGCCGTCCTCATATCGCGCGTGTGCTCATGAACAAGGGCTATGTGAAGTCGGCCAAGGAGGCGTTCGATCGCTATCTCGCTGACCGCGCGGCCGCCTATGTTCCTCGGGATTTGCCCTCGCCGGCGGAGGCCATCGCGATGGTGAAGGCCGCCCACGGCGTCGCCGTTCTGGCGCACCCTTCTTGGCTCGACCGCTCGGAAGGCATAGGACCCGTGTGCGAACAACTAAAGTCGGAAGGTCTTGACGGCGTCGAGGTGCACTACAGCACGCACAGACCCGAGCAGACGGTCCAGTATTTGGAAACGGCGCGCCGGCTCGGGCTGTTGGTCACGGGGGGGAGTGACTTTCACGGAGTGACGAAGCCGGATATCGAAGTAGGAATCGGGCGCGGAACCTTACAGGTACCCACGACCCTTTTAGAGCCCTTGCGTAATGCTGCGGGTTAACATCACTCCTTGATCTCTCTGTATCGGTAGTACGGCTTGATGCGATAATTCACAAAGCGGCCTTTCGAATCCTCGTTCATCAATTCTTCAAATATGTTCTCCGGGACGTCAAAGTAGTGGTACACGGCGCCGCTTTCATATTCCAACACCAGAATGCGGCGGTCGGGATCATACCCGACGCTGCGAAGGGTGGAAGAATCGACGGGGTGGCGCTTCACCATCATAATAGCGTACAATCACCTAGGCATTGGCTAGCCACATCGAGAACTGGAGGTGAATGATGAGACACGTCGTTCTGGCCTTTCTCGCAATCTCTTTTTCAACACTGTTGGGCGCGCCTGGGTTCGAAGTCCACAGCGCGGATGGCCGCTGTACGACTCATGA
>DATFCE010000080.1:0-4907 GCA_035253365.1 Nitrospiraceae bacterium | reverse complement strand
TCGGGTTTTGGTTACCTGTCACGGTTCGCGTTTCATAGAGAAGCGCTTTGTAGGCCAGATCAAGCCCGACTGCGGTCGGCCGGAATTTGCTTCCGCCATCGGCACGACCGCATTCGAACAATCCAAGGAAGCGTCCTCCGCCCTTGCACAGAAAGCCCAAGCCGACCGAAATGGAATGATTATCCGCATCCTGTATCGCAGGGTTGAAGGAACTGTCCGGCGACGGCGCCTGCGAATTCCAGTAGCCGCCGCGCAGCGCGATCTCCCAATTCGGCAACCGCTCGGGATGCAGCCATTTGTATTCTGTCCCAATCATCACCGTGTACCCGCTGCGGTAATTTTGGGGGAAAGGAATAGTGCCGAATGGTGAGGTTGTATGCACATCCAAATTGCGGATGGATTTCCACCCGGTGTAATCCACGTCAAATTCCAGTTTCCATTCACGCTCGCGATCCCGAACCGGCCATAGCGCGATGCCTCCGGTAAAGACTTGCGGCAAGACCAAGGTCGTCGAGGCGTCCGAGACCAATCCCCCATTGGCCCTAAATTGCCCGTCCAGATGGAGCGTGGCTTGGCTGCGATACACGAAGCCGATGCTACAGATCGGTTTCCCATCGGCATTCACACACGGCGTGTAGAGAAAGCTCGCATTGAAGCCGAGCGCGGTATCACGTCCGTTGATCTCCAACGACGCGCCCGCCAGAGGACCGAGCCCGGGACTGCCGATGAGGCGCGTTTCATAATGGCCTTCGCCGATGAGGCTCGAGAAGGTGTAGATGTCCATGCCTAATCCGATCGAAAAGCGGTCCGTCACCTTGTACGCGATGGTCGGTTTAATATCGAGCAGCTGGAGCGCCGCCGTTGTGACGGCCGTCGCGAACGGGCCGTTCTCAGGCCAGCGGAATTTCGTGCCGAACGGAAAGTTTAGGCCTACTCCTAACGCCATCCGGCTCAGCCACGGCGACGTGGCGCCGAGGTCCCTCAGATTCGCGGTCACATAGAGATTGCTCGGGGGCGGATAGGCGACGCTCCCCCCGAAATCGCCGCGCGCGTTGACCCCGGCGGGACTGGTGAACGACGTGCTGCCTCCGATCAAGGTGGTCCCGATGTACGTTTGGACGCCCGGCAATTGCGTCATGCCGGCGGGATTGTAGTAGATCGCCGAGGGGTCATCCGCTTGGGCGGTAAAGGCATCACTCTGACCGGCTGCGGCGGCGCCCTGATCGAGGATGCGAAAGGACGCCGCGTACGACGGGACGGGTAGCACCGAGACGGAAAGGAAGATCGTCGCCAATAGCAGGAGACCGGCGCACCCGGCAATCCTTGCCGTCCGTTTGAGGAGCTCCCCTTCCCTTGCCTTATATCGATGGTCCGCGACCATTCATCCCTCGATAAAAAAGGCTCGCGGAATCGTGAGATTCCGGAGCCTTGCTTCAATCGCTTCTGGGCCTGCCCAGATCAGAATCACGCTCCATTCGTTTGGCCATCCTAACGAAGAAAACTATTGCAAGGCCTTCGTGCCTTGTCAAGAACTTTCACGTAGGACTACGGCGATTCAAGCGATAGGGCCGTGACTTCCCGGGCCGGCGTGTTTCCGATCCTTTTGCATCAGCTTGTCCGTCCACGCCAACAGGATGGCCGACCCGAGGAAGGTCATGTGAATGAAGATCTGCCATTTGATGTGATCGGGCGGCACATTACTGACATTGACGAACGCTTTGAGCAGGTGAATGCTGGAGATGCCGATCAGCGAGGCCGCCAGCTTGACCTTGATCGTGCCCGGATCGACGTGGCTCAGCCAGTCGGGCTTGTCGCGGTGGCCTTCCAGGTCGATCTTGCTGACGAACGTCGCGTATCCGCCGATGATGACCATGGTCAGCAGATTGGCGACCATCGTGATATCAATAAGCGACAGAACCCCGAGCATGAAGATCGTTTCGCTCATGTCCCGTATCGTATGGACCATTTCCCACAGCTCGGTCAGAAACTTATACGCGTACAGGCATTCGGCCACGATCAGCCCGCCGTAGAGCGGAGCCTGAATCCACCGGCTGGCGAAGACCATCATCTCAAAGGCATGTTCCACTCGACTCACTCCGTTATTGTTCGAGTGGGTCGTCACAACCTGTCCCTGCGAGGGCTGAATCATATCCGACATACATCCTCCTTGTGCGAGAGCCCTCGTGAATGAGCGCTCCCTTCGGTCCTTCAACGGAATCCCGCTCGGCAAGTGATCGTTGGGGAGTCAATCCAAAAGAAGGCTGAATATGGATGCGGCGAGAACGCCTGAGCGCGGCGCCAATCCTAAGAAAGACTACCTCGTCTGTCAATTCATCTCTTCACGATTCGCGGATCAGCTCATCGGGCAGCTCATTCGGATTGTTCCGATCACGGACTGGAAAATGGATTGCCAACAAATCGGCGCACCGTGTAATGGCGGCGCACATGGCGGCAGCCGGCTGCCCGCGACGCAGGCCCTGCACCAGATCCTGCACCACGCCGTCCCATGTGCCCGGCGGCAGACGTTCATTGATCGCGCGGTCGGCCAGAATCTCGACCCGCCGCTCCAGCAGGGACAGCATGATCAAAATCCCCGTGCCTTCGTGTGTTCTGTGTAACCCATGCTCGTAGAACGCCGATTCCGCGCGACGGCGCACTTTCATGGCCATTCGTTGCTCGGCGGTGAGTAGCCGAATGCACCAGGGCTGCGTGCCGACGGCGCTCCCGATCAGATAGGCCATGACGACGCCGATGAGGATCCATCCGGGATGATACGCCCACGTCCACGGCGTCCATCCGAACTCGACCATCAACAGAATGGCTAAGGCCACCAGCGCAGACAGGAGACCCGTCAGATGCCATGCCTCCCGATATCGGGCCGAGGCCGGCACGACCATCGGGACAATTTCTCCCCGCGTGCGCCGCTCGGCCGCCTGCACCGCCTGCCGAATCGCCACAAGATCGCTGTCCGCAAAGCGAATCATATGGTTCTCATCGCGCGACACACTCGAAGGGGTGAAGGACTTCGGTCACCATCTTCCCGATGCGCCGCCGCCGCCGAAATCCCCTCCACCGCCGCTGAACGAATCAGACGACGACGGGAATCCTCCGCCGCCGTACCCCCCGCCCCATCCCGGTCCCCATCCTCCGTCCCAGCCTCGCCCCCCACGACGGCCCGCACCGGACAGCGCCGCCAACACGAACGCGACGACCATGCCGACGGCCCCGGCGGCGAGCGCCAGATAGACGCCCGACGGCATCGCGAGAAAAAAAGACAACAGCCCGCTCACCCCTCCGGCCAAGACACGCAAGGATCGACCGACCATGACCCCGATCAGCGCGCCGAGGATGACCGCCGTCACGAAGACGCTGAAAGCGCCGCCGGACGCTGAATTGCCGGGGTGGGCGCTCTCGACAGGGGTCGCTGTTCCCTCAATCGTGCCGAGGATGGCCTTCAACCCCGCGCTGATGCCTTCCGCAAAATCCCCGGATCGAAAACGCGGCACGATCACATGCCGAATGATGCGGGCGGACACGGCGTCGGTCAATGTGCCTTCCAGTCCATAGCCGACTTCAATTCGAATCCGTCGCTCTCGCGGCACGACCAGCAACAACACGCCGTTGTCGGTTCCTTTCTGTCCCAGCTTCCAGGATGTCGCCACCCGGTGAGCGTAGTCTTCCAAAGACTCGCCTTCGAGCGTCGGCAGCGTCAGCAGCGCGACCTGGTTCCCGGTTCGTTGCTCATGCGCCGCCAGTTCAGACGACAGCGCGCTTTCCATGTCCGGGGGAAGCAGACCGGCGAGATCGACGATGCGGCCGGTCAGCGGGGGAACATCGAGGGCTATGGCAACAGAGAGCCACGCGAGACAGAGCGTCGAAATGACGAGTGGCTTGCTCAACTCAGCACTCAACACTCAGCACTTAGAACTTGACCTCAGGCGGCCTGCTGACCGCTTTTTCATCCGCGACCGTAAATGTCGGCTTGACCTCGGCATGCAGGATATATTTGGCGGTTAAGTTGGTGGGGAAAAAGCGCACGGCCTTGTTGTATTCCGCCACCTTGTCGATATAGCGTTTGCGCGCCACCGTCACCCGATTTTCCGTTCCCTCGAGCTGGCTCTGCAAATCGCGAAAATTTTCATTGGCCTTCAGATCGGGATATTGCTCCGCCACCGCCAGCAGGCGGGACAGGGCCGACGACAATTCCCGTTGGGCCTGCTGAAATTTTTCAAAGGCGGCCGGATCCCGTAGCAATTCAGGAGTGGCCATGATGCTGCCGACTTGCGCCCGCGCCCGGGTCACGGACTCCAACGTTTCACGCTCGTGGGCGGCGTAACCCTTGACCGTATTGACAAGATTCGGAATCAGATCTGCCCGCCGCTGATATTGATTGAGCACCTCGCTCCACGCGGCATTGGTTTCTTCGTCCAGCCCCTGGATCTGGTTGTATCCGCATCCGGATATGAGCACTAGACACAGCGTCCCCACACTCATCATTACGGATCGTCCCAACATGGATGCCTCCTTGCTCACAGTTGGGCGTATTGTAGACGGAAATGGTCCACGGTTGCCAATCACAGAGGGACACCGAATCGGAATGGACGCAGGAGTCGCCCATGAGAGGAGCGCTGTTCTTGAGAAGGCCGGCGGCTTGCGGAATCTACTCTCGCGGGAAATAACAGGAGTACGTGTCGTCTGCGGAACGCGGAGTTGAACCGCCTATTCCAAGGATCGGCGGGCGAACAGCACGGCGGCCTGCGAGCGGCGGGTCACCTGGAGCTTTTGAAAGACATGGCTCAGATAATTTTTCACGGTCTTGTCGCTCAATCCCAACGCCGCGGCGATTTCCCTGTTGGTTTTTCCATCGGCGACGAGAGTCAGGACCCGTTGCTCTTGAGGCGACAAGG
>DATFCE010000079.1:0-10956 GCA_035253365.1 Nitrospiraceae bacterium | reverse complement strand
CTTGGCGCGCCTGGGGTGGGCGGGTGTAATGAACGGCTCGATGCCTCCGTCGCCGCTTTTTTGGAGGCCGTGTCCGCGGGCACGCCGACGCCGGGAGGCGGGAGTGTCGCGGCTCTAGCCGGAGCGCTCGCCGCGGCACTAGGAATTATGGCGTGCCGGATCGGACCGCCGACGGGACCCGATAAGCCGGCTCACACAGCGACTCAGTTACACGCCACGGAACAACGGCTGCTGTCCCTCAGGTCCAAGCTTCAAGCCTTGATTCAGTCCGACGCGGATGCCTATGCGAATGTGATGAACGCGTATCGGATGCCGAAAGACGATTCATCCAGAGCCGCCGCTATCGTGAAGCATCTCGAAGCGGCCACGGAGGTTCCACTGGAGACCGCCACGCTGGCGGCCGAGGCAGCGACGGTCTTGCGCGAGCTTCTCCCACTGACAAAACCGTCTGTCGCGTCGGACCTGAAGGTTGGGCTTCTCATGGCGCTGGCAGCTATTGAAGGCGGATTGGAAAACGTCAAAACTAATCTGAAATCCATTAAAAAACCGGATCTTATAAACAAATACCGCGCTCAACTCGCCGCCATTGAAGAGAGCCTTGTGCAACTCAGACGCGTGTGCTAGACTCCTGGCGCTTCTCAACATGTCAAATTCATTGGTTAATCGAACGATCGGTCGAGGAAAGTAGAGGACGATGGAGATCAAAGTTTTCAATAACAACGTCGAAAAGGCGTTGAAGGTGGCGAAGAAAAAGCTGGCCGGTGAAGGATTATTTAGAGAACTGAAGCGGCGGCGGTTTTACGAAAAGCCCAGCGTGAGAAAAAAAGCCAAACAGCGTGAAGCCCAGCGGCGTCGCCAGAAGTGGCTGGCAAAGCGCCGCGCCGAGTAACCCTCCCGCGATTTATCTCCTCGTCTTCTGTTCCATTCTCTCAAGACCCTGATGCGAGCGGAAGAGATCCATGCGGCCCTTCGTATCCTGCGACGGGAAGTTCGACAATGGCAGGAACCGGTGGTCGGCGTGGTGGCGAAGGAGTTCCGCGATCCGTTTCGGATCTTGATCGCCTGCGTCCTGAGCCTCCGAACCAAGGATCGGACCACGGCCGAAGCGAGCCAGCGCTTGTTCGCTCTCGCCTCCGAGCCTGCCTCCATGGTGCGGTTGCCGCTTCCGAAGCTTCAGAAAGCGATCCATCCGGTCGGCTTCTATCGAATCAAATCCAAACAGATTGTGAAGATTTGCCGCCGGCTCCTGGATGCGTACGGGGGGTGCGTGCCGGATTCAATCGACGAGTTGCTGACCTTGCCTGGTGTCGGGCGCAAGACCGCCAATCTCGTTGTCACGGTCGGATATGGGAAGCCGGGCATCTGCGTCGATATTCACGTGCATCGGATCAGCAATCGCTGGGGCTATGTAAAGACGACGACCCCGGACCAAACTGAGCAGGCGCTCTATCGAAAATTGCCGGAAAAATACTGGATCACCTACAACGACTTACTGGTTCCGTTCGGGCAGAACATCTGTCAACCCGTTTCTCCATTCTGCAGCCGCTGCAAGGTCATCCAATACTGCGATCGAGTGGGAGTGACACGGTCGCGGTAAGACATATTGGTCTGGAAGTAAAGAGATGGGAGAGGTAAATTGACGTGTAGCCACTGATATAGCACAATGTAGCTTCATTCATTCTGAGGTAAATGATGCCACAAGTGGGAGTACGTGAACTGAAAAATCAACTGAGCCGTTATCTCAAACGAGTCCAAGCCGGTGAAGAGCTGATTGTCACAGAGCGGGGAAGAACAGTAGCTCGAATTGTTCCAGCCGGAGTTTCAGACATGCAGCACACTCTTGAGCCGTTGCGGCGGGATGGCCATATCCGCTGGAGCGGCGGAAAACCGCACGGAACCGGTAAGCCTCCTGGGATGCGCGGTGGGACCATTTCTGATCTGATCATTGAAGATCGCCGATGATGCTCTATCTCGACACGAGCGCGTTGGTGAAGCTCTACGTGGATGAGCCGATGGCCCAGATGGTCAAAAATGCGGTCGAAAGCGCAGACGCCGTCTCTACCGCTCTCGTTGCGTACGCGGAAGCCAGGGCCGCGTTTGCTCGTGCTCGCCGTGAAGCTCGGCTGTCATCTCCGGCTTATCGTCGCGTAGTCGATGCTTTCATAGAGGACTGGAGCCGCTATGTTGTTGTCGAAATTACCGATGCGCTGGCCAAAGAAGCCGGCCAATTGGCCGAAGGGCGGGCTCTTCGCGGTTACGACGCGTTACATCTCGCAGCAACTCTAAGTTTGCAGGACCGCATCCCCGTTCCAGTATCTTTTTTGGCTTTCGATCGACAGCTCATGTCTGCGGCGAAACATGAAGGGATTCATCTTCATTCGGTCGATGCCTGAATACCAGGCCGCTGAAGAAAGTACGATTTGGTGATTTTATGATCTGGTGATTCTGGGACGGTCAATCACTCAGTCACCAGATCGCCAAATCGTACTTTAAATAAAGAGGGTGGTTTCCGCGCCGGCCGTTAAGGTGAGAATCGCGGGAAGCCCCATGACTTCATCGACGTTTTTGGCCACCACGTCCCCATCCACGCCCATATACTCTAACCCAGCGCTGCACGCGATGATCCGAAAGTGACCGACCTGCCGAGCCTCGGTAAACATCTCGGAAATCTTCGGCACTTTCTTTTCCTTCAGAAGACGGCTCACCTCATCGGCGGATCCGCTGTACTCCGGCGGAAAATCTATCGCGTCGATCCGACCGTCGGCCAGCTTTTTGATCGTCCAAAAAAGGAGGACGACGATGACATCCTTCCCCATCGCCGAGGCAGTCAATCCCAGCGTGGCGACTTGATGCAGCTTATCGTAAGTGGCGTTGTGAGCAAAGATGACAAATCGCGGCTTGTGTTTCACGTGATGCTCCCATGAACGGCGTTCAAATTATAACGTTCTGGATTGAAGCGTGACAAGTTCATGCGCTACGGAGAAAAAGGAAGGGGAATGCGCAGTCCGTGTTGTCGGGCCGCTTCAATCGCTTCGGGGTATCCCGCGTCGGCATGGCGGAGGATGGCTAGGCCTGGGTCGTTGGTGAGCACCCGTTCGATTTTTTCCGCGGCTTCTTTTGTGCCGTCGGCGACTGTCGCTTGTCCCGCATGTAGGGAATAACCGATGCCGACTCCTCCACCGTGATGGAACGATACCCAGCTCGCCCCGGACGCCGTTGAAAGCAACGCATTGAGGATCGGCCAGTCGGCGATCGCATCGCTTCCGTCGCGCATGGCCTCCGTTTCGCGATACGGGGAGGCCACCGATCCCCCATCCAAGTGATCGCGTCCGATGGCCACTGGTGCTTTCAACACGCCTTGGCGTACCAGTTCGTTCATGCGTAGTCCCATCGCGGCCCGTTCACCTTGGCCGAGCCAACAGATTCTAGCCGGCAGACCTTGAAAATGAATGCGCTCTCGGGCGAGCCGCATCCATCGCGTCAAGGCATGGTTTTCTGGAAAGAGATCAAGCGCGGCCTGATCCGTCGCGGTGATGTCGGCGGGATCTCCGGAGAGCGCGATCCAGCGAAACGGGCCGCGTCCTTCACAGAAGAGCGGCCGGATATACTCGGGAACATAACCGACAATGGCGTAGGCCTCCGCGACTCCGCGTTCAAACGCCATGGTCCGGATGTTATTGCCGTAATCGAAGACGACCGAGCCGGCGCGCTGGAATCCCAGCATGGCTTGGACATGGACGGCGATCGAATCCAGCGAGCGATCGACATACTCCTCCGGGTTCTTTCGTCGAAGCTCCGACGCCTCCTCAAGCGCCAGCCCGGCCGGCACATAGCCATTGAGGGGATCGTGCGCGGAGGTTTGATCTGTCACGATATCGGGAGTCACCCCGCGACGGACGAGTTCCGGGCACACCTCCGCGCAATTGCCGATAAGCCCGACTGAGATCGCTTCGCGCCGGTGCTTGGCGTCCATGATCCAGCGTACGGCCTCATCCAACGAACCCGTCATTCGATCGCAATAACCTGCGCCGATGCGCCGTTCGATCTTCGCGGGACTCACTTCGATGCAGAGGATCGCCGCGCCATTCATCGTTGCGGCCAACGGCTGGGCTCCGCCCATGCCGCCCATGCCGCCGGTCAGAATGAACCGTCCGGCCAGCGTGCCGCCGAAATGACGCGCCGCAACCGCGGCGAACGTTTCATACGTGCCCTGGATGATCCCTTGAGTGCCTATGTACATCCAGGACCCGGCCGTCATCTGGCCGTACATGATCAAGCCGAGAGCTTCGAGCCGGCGAAATTCGTCCCAGGTCGCCCAGTGGCCCACCAAATTGGAATTGGCGAGCAGCACGCGGGGGGCATAATCATGGGTCTTCAGC
The DNA here is from genome assembly GCA_035253365.1 of Nitrospiraceae bacterium. GTDB lineage: Bacteria > Nitrospirota > Nitrospiria > Nitrospirales > Nitrospiraceae > DATFCE01. The sequence continues at coordinate 6,577 of DATFCE010000079.1, read as the reverse complement.
ACGCCCACCGGTTTGCCAGATTGCACGAGCAGGGTCTGGTCGTTATCCAAGGCCTGCAGCTCGCGCACGATCGCGGCGTACGCTGTCCAATTGCGAGCAGCCTTCCCCGCGCCGCCGTAGACGATCAGATCGTGCGGGTTCTCGGCGACCTCCGCGTCGAGGTTGTTCATCAGCATGCGCAGGGCCGCTTCTTGCGCCCATCCCTTGCAGGTCAAATGTGGGCCGCGCGGCGCTCTAATGGGCGCGTTCATTTGCGTTTCGTCTGGGTTTTGACGCTGTTGATGAAATCGTCGATGACGGTATCGACTTCACCGGCCGTCAGCGGACGATCGTGCGTCTCGCTTTCATCGACGAGATAATTTTCGTTGTCCTTCTCTTGCCGGATGACGACGGTATTGTCCGGCGTCACTTCGACCAACATGAACCACTCTTTGCTGCCTTTTCGGATCGAGACCTCTTTGCCCAGGCCTTTCTTAACGACCTCGACTTGAAGCTCCTCCTCGGCCGAGAGCGATGGGAAATCCGGGTCGGCCGCCGTAACGGAAGACGTCCAACACAGTATGAGGAATCCCCACCCCAGAAGAGCGGAAAGATATCTGCTGTTAGGGATTACACGTGGACTCATCATGGCTCCTTTCAGCGACGCGAGCGGCCGTCGCCTGCCACGGCCGACAAGATGCGACTCATCTCCCCTTGTTCAATCAACCGGCGCACGCGCTCGATATCCGGCGCGAGCATGCGGTCTTGACCGAGCCAGGGGACGTACCGGCGAATCAGACGCACAGCGCGGCGGGTACCGACGCCCGCGCGGAGCGGGCGATGAAAATCTACACCTTGGGCCGCGCACAGCAGTTCGATCGCGAGAACGTACTCCGCATTGGCGATCACCTGCTTCAGCTTCAATGCCGATCCCATCCCCATGCTCACATGATCTTCCTGATTGCCCGAGGTCGGAATGGAATCCACCGAGGCGGGATGAGATAAGACCTTATTCTCGGACGCCAGTGCAGCCGCGGTCACCTGTGCGAGCATAAAACCCGAGTTGAGGCCGGGATCCGGGCTTAGAAACGGCGGCAGGTCGCCGTATTCCGGGTTGGTCAACCGCTCGATGCGCCGTTCTGCGATGCTGGCCAATTCCGTGATCGCAATGGCGAGATGATCCAGCACTAAGCCGAGCGGTTGTCCATGGAAGTTGCCGCCGGAAACAACTTCGCCGTCCTCCGGAAACACAATCGGATTATCGGTCACACTATTGATCTCGATCTCAAGAGTGCGGCGGACATAACCCAGCGCGTCTCGGACCGCGCCATGGACTTGCGGCATGCAGCGAAGGCTGTACGCGTCTTGGACGCGAGGGCATCCCAGGTGCGAGACACGAATCTCGCTCTTGGCCATCAGGGCAAGCAGATTGGCCGCCACCGTCTGCTGACCGGGGTAGGGGCGAAGGGCCTGGATACGTGGCTCGAACGCGACGGGCGTGCCCTTGAGCGCTTCGACTGTGAGCGCGCCTGCGACATCGGCCGTATCGACCAACTGGTCCGCCCGGCGTAGGTCCAGCAGTCCTAGCGCCAGCATGGCTTGCGTGCCGTTGACAAGCGACAGCCCTTCTTTGGCTTCCAGCGTCAGCGGTTTCAAACCGGCGTGGGCCAGAGCCGCCTGTCCGGATCGTCGTCGTCCGTTCACCCAGGCCTCGCCTTCGCCGATAAGCGGGAGCGCCAGATGTGCGAGCGGAGCGAGATCCCCGCTCGCGCCGACGGACCCTCGGCATGGAATCACAGGCAGCACCTCCCGATTCAGCAGAGTCAGCAAGGACTCGACCACGATCGGCCGCACGCCGCTGTACCCTCGCGCGAGCACGTTGGCGCGCAGCAACATGATTCCCCTCGTCTCTTCGCGAGTCAATGGGTCACCAATACCCGCTGCATGGCTTCGTACGAGATTAAGTTGCAGTTGAGCGATATCCGAAGGCGAAATCCGCTGGTCGGCCAACTTCCCGAACCCGGTTGTCACACCGTAGACCGGTTCAGGATGCGTCGCCACGTTGCGAATCACCCGGTTCGCTACGGTCATGCGGCGACGAGCGGCGGTCGCCAATTCCGCGGTCCGGCCGTCTACCGCGATCGCGTAAAAGTCCGAAATGGTGAGATCTTCTCCGTTCAGCCGGATGGCATGGCGCCGGCGAGGCGTGCTCATGGCCGGGATTATAGCCGCGCCGGACGCAAAAGGAAAAATGTAAAACAAGGCCGATTTCGAACTGGAGACTTTTAAATTCCTTCTTTCAGGATGTTCAAAAAGACCGCTATCACACCCGCCGCACCCAAGGCTCGCCAAGACGCGCCCCTTCCCGAAGCGAGGCCGCAGCGAGTGAGGAGGCGAAGCGTATACCGCTTCACTCACTCGACCCCAAGCGCGCCGAGACGCGTTCCTTCCGGGCTGTACGTTGAGCCTCTGAGCGATGCGAGAACGAAGCTGGCGGTCCTTTTTCAACATCCTGCTATTACCTTTTACCTGCGACCATCGTCCATGTTAGGATGCGCGGCGATGGACGCCTTGTTCTCGAAGGACGTGCTGGTCGTGCTGTTTACCTTGTCGGTTGTCGGGTTCATCGGCAGCTTGATCGCGATCCCATTCATTCTGGTGCGGCTTCCGGCGAATTACTTCGATGAGCGCCACCCGCGAACCTGGTTGAAGAATCGGCATCCCGTGGTTCGCATCTCGGGGTATGTGGCTAAAAATGCTATTGGGGTGGTCTTTCTCCTGGCCGGCTTCGCCATGCTGTTTCTTCCCGGACAAGGCATTCTCACGATGCTGATCGGCATTTCGCTCATGGATTTTCCCGGGAAGCGTCCGCTGGAACGCAAGCTGGTCGGTCAGCCAACGGTGCTGCGGACTATCAACAAGCTACGCGAAAAATTCGGCCGGCCGCCGTTCACGGTCGCTCACGATCATCCCTTCCATGCGTCCCCAAGCTCATTCCGCCACGATGGCTGACGCTGAACGCCCCGCTCCAAAAACCCTCTACCTCATTGACGGCAGCGCGTACATTTATCGCGCCTTCTTCGCCTTGCCGCCGCTGATCAATTCCAAGGGTGTACAGACCAACGCCGTGTACGGCTTTACGACGATGCTGCTGAAAGTCCTCCGCGAGCATCGGCCGGACTGCCTTGCCATCGTGTTCGATGAGAAAGGGCCGACGCAACGGCACGAGGAGTATAAAGAGTACAAAGCGCAGCGGCCGGAAATGCCGCACGGCATGCAAGCGCAAGTGCCTCTGATCCATCGCGTCGTGCAAACTCTGGCCGTGCCCGTGATCCGGCTGTCGGGGTACGAAGCGGACGACCTGATCGGGACGTTGGCGCGCAAAGCGGAAGCGGCCGGGCTGGACGTGGTCATCGTGACCAGCGACAAGGACATGTTTCAGTTGTTGACTCCGGCGGTGCGGATCTACGATCCCGTCAAGGATAAGTGGTTCGGCGAAGCGGAATGCCGGGAGCGATTCGGCGTCGAGCCGTCTCGCGTCGTCGAGATCATGGGCCTGATGGGCGATGCCATCGACAATATCCCTGGCGTGAAAGGGATCGGGGAGAAGACCGCGACGAAATTGATTGCGCAATTCGGCACGATCGACGAGCTGCTTCGCCGGGTGGAAGAAGTGCCGCCTAAAACGCGCGCGCTCCTAATCGAACAGGCCGAGACGGCGCGGCTCAGCCGCCGGCTGGCGAGTATTCAAGTGGACTGCCCCGTCGAATTCGACTGCGAGGCTTATCAGGTGGCGCCGCCGCCGGCGGACCCGCTTGTGGCGCTTTTGCGCGAACTGGAATTTCCCACCTTGCTGAAGATGGTCCAACCCGCTGCGGATGCCGAAGTGTTGGGCGCGGACGTGCGTATCATTCATGATGAGGCCGGCGCGCGCGAGTTTGAAGACTCGGTCAATGAAACCGAAACGCGGACGGACCTCGCGATACACGGCGTCTTGAAGGGGCCGCCCGGAGTCCGGGCCGACCTGGAGGGACTTGCGATCAGTGTGCCCAGTGGAAAATCGGTATTTCTCCCCGTGCAGGGCCAGGAGCCGGTTCCACCGCCGATCGTGGGGCTGCTGACAAACCGGGCGTGGACGAAAGCCGCGCACGATCTCAAGCCGACTCTGTTGGCGTTGAACCGAGCCGGTCTGGCGCTCGAACCGCCCTGGTTCGACACGATGATCGCAGCGTATCTGCTCAATCCGAATCGGCGCTCGCATACCGTCGAATCCGTCGCGCTGGATATGTTGGGCTACCATCTGGGGGCGGACAAGGGTGCCGAGCAAGCCAAGAAGGCTCCGAAGGATCTCTTCGATGTGCCTGATCCGTCTCTGCCGGCGCGAGCCGCCGAGGCGGCCGCGGTGATCGTTCGCCTCGTGCCGGAGCTGAAAAGCCGACTGTCCGAGCAAGGCAGTCTGCGGCTGTTCGAGCAGGTCGAAATGCCGCTCGTGCCGGTGCTGGCGGAGATCGAGCGCAACGGGTTCCGGTTGGATGTCAAGGCGCTGGAGGCTCTGAGCAAGGAGATGGAGCGCGAGATGGACCGCATCTCGGAAGGCATCACGCGGATTGCCGGAGAAGAATTTAATTTTAATTCTCCTAAGCAACTCGCCACGGTGCTGTTCGAGAAACTTGGTCTCAAGCCGCTCCGCAAAACCAAAACCGGCTATTCCACGGATGAAGACACACTGATGCAGTTGGCGACGCAGCATGAATTACCTGCGCAAATTCTGGCGTGCCGGGGCTTGAGCAAGCTCAAATCCACCTATGTCGATGCGCTGCCGGCGCTCGTCAATCCGGAGACCGGCCGGCTTCATACCTCGCTGAACCAGACGGTGGCGGCGACCGGCCGGCTGTCGTCCACCGATCCGAATCTGCAAAACATTCCGGTCAAGGGTGAATACGGCCTGCGGATTCGCGAGGCGTTTATTGCGACGCCGGGCCATCTGCTGATAGCGGCGGACTATAGCCAGGTCGAGCCCAGGATTCTCGCGCATCTCTCGCGCGACGAGCGGCTGGTGCAGGTCTTTGCCGATGGCGACGATATCCACATGGCGACGGCGATCGATATCTTCAATCTCGCTCCGGATCAGATCACCAAAGAGATGCGCCGCGTGGCCAAGACCGTCGTGTTTGGGATTTTGTACGGGATCAGCCCGTTCGGGCTCTCCTCCACCCTTGGCATCTCGCAACAGAAAGCGCGCGAGTACATCGATGCGTACTTTGCACGCTACGCCGGCGTAAAGGCGTTCTTAGACCGGACACTGGCGGACGCCAAGCGGCTGGGGTACGTCACGACGATCCTCGGCCGCCGCCGCCCGATTCCCGAGTTGAGCAGTCACGATGCGACCCAACGTAGCTTCGGCGAGCGCATGGCGATCAACAATCCGATTCAAGGCTCCGCGGCGGACCTGATCAAGGTCGCCATGATCTCCGTCAGCCATCGGCTCAAAGCCGACTTGCCGGCCACCAAAATGATCCTGCAAGTCCACGACGAACTAATCTTCGAAACGCCGGAGCAGGACGTCGAGGCGGCCAAGCAATTGGTCCAGTCGGAAATGGAACAAACCGGCGTGGACCTGGGCCTCACGGTGCCGCTGAAAGTGGATGTGGGCGTAGGCTGCAACTGGCGGGAATCGCATCCGTGACAGGTGCAGGATATCCGGGGCACCTATGGCATAAGGTTTCCATTCCCCATTCAGAGGCTTAGGAAGAGAACGAGTGTCCCGACGCGACAAACTTCTTGAACGAGTCTTGCGTGGTACATCGGACGCGAATGTCTCTTTAGAGGGGCTTCGTCAACTTCTGCGAGAATTGGGATTCGCTGAACGCATGCGAGGCAGTCATCACATCTTTACAAAAGAGGGTGTGAAGAAATACTAAATTTGCAGCCCAAGGGAGGGAATGCCAAGCCTTATCAAGTTAAGCAGGTTCGAAATGTGATACTCAGGTACAAATTAGGAGGCGAGGACAATGGTTCGGTATGAGGTCATCATTTACTGGAGCAAGGACGACCAGGCCTTTATTGCTGAGGTTCCGGAATTACCGGGATGCGCCGCCGATGGGACTACCTATCAAGAGGCTTTAGCGAATGTCGAAATAGTCATTCAAGAGTGGATTGAAACGGCTAGAGAACTTGGCCGTCCGATTCCCGAACCGAGAGGACGCCTTACATTCGCATGAGTATTCGGAAATAAAATCTGCTGTGCCAACGTGCATAGGGAGTTCCAACTACTTATTGAATTGCAGGGGAAAATGTTTGTGGAAGCCCAATCAATATAAGGCTGCTTATATCGATAGCGGCATACTTCGAATTACTATATCGAAGCAAGCATTTCGGTACTCTTTGGCAATGTGGACATTGTATGAAATTCTCTGTCTTGGCTCACTCGTGGGGTTTATGGCACTTGCTGCTCCCCTTGAATCAAGAGATTGGGTTGTCGTGGTAATATCTGGATCAGCGGCCATACTTTCTCCTGTTGTTTGGATATGGTTGGTTCGCAAAAGTTATATTTTCGATCGGACTACTGACCGAGTTTCATGTGGCGGGAAGCTCTTAT
>DATFCE010000078.1:0-2438 GCA_035253365.1 Nitrospiraceae bacterium | reverse complement strand
GTACCCACCGAGGTCGGCGCTTGAGTGGCCCACGCGGGACCTCGTTGCGGCCGACTTCCGACAAAGTCCGTGAGGCGCTATTTTCTATTCTCGCCTCTCGCATCTCCGGCAGTCACTTTCTGGACCTCTACGCCGGCACGGGCGCAGTAGGCATTGAAGCCTTGAGTCGTGGCGCAATGATCGTGACCTTCGTCGAATCGGATCCGGATGCGGTGCGGATCATGCGGAAAAACTTGACCGTGTGCGGTATGCAGGATCAAGCCGACGTGCGCGTCGCTCCGATCCGGTCATTCTTACGGCAGTCTCAGTGGTGGAAAGGCCCCTACGATGTATTATTTGCCGATCCCCCCTATGCCGACCGCGAGGCCGTCGACGTGGTGCTCGGCTGCTGGCATCTTCCGCTGTTAGCGCCGGAAGCGGTCATGGTGATCGAGCAAGACATCCGGGTGGACGTGCCAACCCAAACAGATCATGCGCGGCTTCTTCGTCGTTATGCCTATGGCGATACCGCCCTGTTTCTTTATGGCAGGGCCGTGGCGGATGTGCCCGGCGGGTCGCCCTCATGAAAATCGGCATCTATCCGGGCACCTTCGATCCGATCACGCACGGGCACACGGACATCATCACCCGAAGTCTGCGCGTATTTGATAAAGTGATGGTGGCCGTCGCGCCGAACCCGAGCAAGCATCCGCTGTTCAATCTGACCGAGCGGCTCGAGATGGTGCAGTTGGTCTTAAAGGATATAGGACAAGTCGAAGTCGTGACGTTCGACGGTCTTCTCGTGGATCATGTCCGGCGGTCCGGTGCCCATGCGATCATCCGTGGACTTCGCGCCATCTCCGACTTCGAGCATGAATTTCAAATGGCCCTCATCAATCGGAAACTGGCCAAACAGGTGGAGACGGTGTTCCTGATGCCGAGCGAGGAATATTCCTATTTGTCCTCTACGATCATCAAAGATGTGGCCAATCATGGCGGCTCTCTCACCGAATTTCTTCATCCTGAAGTCGCCCACCGGCTTCAAGCGCGCATCAGGAGGGTGAAGTCATGAAGCTCGCGGCCCGCGCCAGTCGCATTGCTCCCTCCCCGACCCTCGCGATGGCCGCCACGGCAAAGGCCATGGCGGCTCAGGGGATCGACGTCATCGATTTTTCAACGGGCGAGCCGGATTTCGATACGCCGGAACCGGTGAAGGCCGCGGCGGAGGCGGCCATTCGCTCCGGATTCACGAAGTATACGCCGTCCTCCGGCATCGACGAGTTACGCGGCGCCATCGTCGACAAACTCAAGGTCGAGCAAGGTCTCCAATACGAAAAATCCCAAATTCTGGTCTCGTGCGGCGCGAAACATTCGCTCTACAACGTTGCCGAAGCGTTGCTGGAAGAAGGAGATGAAATCATCATCCCGACGCCTTACTGGGTCTCGTATTCGGACCAGGCCCTTTTGAACGATGCCACACCCGTGTTGCTCCCGACCAAAGAGACGGAGGGCTACGCGATTGATCCGGGAGAGCTCGAGCGACGGATCAGCCCCAAGACGAAGGCCATGATCCTCAACAGCCCTTCAAATCCCACAGGCGCCACTTATGGGCGCCCCATGCTCGAACGCATCGCCGCGATCGCCGTTCGTCATGATCTGCTCGTGATCTCGGACGAAATCTACGAAAAGGTGCTCTATGACGGGGCGAACCACGTGAGCATCGCCTCGCTGGGACCGGATGTCGCGGCACGAACCGTGGTCATCAATGGCGTCTCTAAGGCCTATGCGATGACCGGTTGGCGAATTGGGTATGCGGCCGGGCCGAAAGACCTCATTACCGCGATGGGCAATATTCAAAGCCAGAGTACGTCGAATCCCTGCTCGATTTCCCAAAAGGCCGCCGTGGCGGCTCTACGTGTCGGCGAGCCGTTTACGAAACAGATGGTGGCGGAGTTCGATCGGCGGCGGCGCGCCATTGTCGAGGGATTGAATGCGATTCCGGGGGTGTCATGCTCGATGCCGGGCGGCGCCTTCTACGCGTTTCCGAACATTCAAGCTGTCCTTGGGAAGCAGGGCCCCACCGGCCCGGTCCATTCGCCGACGGACCTTGCCGCCTATCTGCTCAAGCAGGCCCGGATCGCGGTCGTGCCGGGGGAACCGTTCGGCAGCGACAGTCACATTCGTCTCTCCTATGCGACAAGCATGGAGACGATCACCAATGGACTAAAGCGGCTGCGAGCGGCGCTGGACCAGCTGACCTAGCACGCCGAAGCCAGGACCACGGACCGATCATCGTCTTTAAGGGTAGGAGGAACACCGTGCCGATTTATGAGTACCAGTGCGAGAGTTGTTCGTACCAATTCGAAGTAAAGCAAAGTATCAAGGACGCCCCGTTGAGCACGTGCGAACGATGCGGCAAGTCCCTTCGCCGCCTGATTTCCTCGCCCGGCATCATGTTC
>DATFCE010000077.1:0-9928 GCA_035253365.1 Nitrospiraceae bacterium | reverse complement strand
CGATCTTCAATTCAGCAATCGGAACCTGAAGCTGCGCGCTTTGCGACAGAATGACGGACCGTTCAATGAAATTTTCCAGTTCGCGCACGTTCCCCGGCCACGAGTACTGAGAAAGGACGTTCATCGCTTCGGATGGAATGGTTTCGATCCGTTTGTTCATGCGGCGCGCATACTTTTGGGCAAAATAACGCACCAACACCGGAATGTCCTCGCGGCGCTCCCGGAGCGGCGGCACAACAATCGGGAACACGTTCAACCGATAATACAGATCGCTGCGAAACTGTTTCTCGGCGACCATTTGACTCAGGTCGCGGTTGGTCGCCGCGACCAAGCGCACGTCCACGCGGATCGTCCGCGTACTTCCCAATCGCTCAAACTCCTGTTCCTGCAGCACGCGCAGCAGCTTCGATTGCAGTTCCAGGGGAATTTCTCCTACCTCATCGAGAAAGATCGTCCCGCCGTTTGCCAATTCAAACCGGCCGAGCTTTTGCGCGATCGCGCCGGTAAACGCGCCTTTTTCATGGCCGAACAGCTCGCTTTCGAGCAGGCCGGTTGGAATAGCCGCGCAGTTCAGCTTGACGAACGTTCGGTCGCGGCGGCCACTGAAGTTATGGAGACCACGCGCGACCAGCTCTTTCCCTGTCCCGGTTTCCCCTTGGATCAGCACCGTGGAATCCGTCGGCGCCACAATTTCAAGCTGTTTCAGGACGCGCTTGAGAGCAGAACTGTCCCCGACGATCTCCTCGAAGTTGTACTCGGTTCTAATTTCATCCTCGAGGTAGAGCTTTTCTTCGGCGAGTTTGTTTTTCAACTCCGCGATTTGGCGATAGGCCAGCGCATTTTCCACGGCAATGGCGACCTGTTGGGCCACCTGGCTCAGCAGATCGATATCATCCTGAGCAAACGAATCCTCACGGCATCGGCCCACATTTAAAGCGCCCCGTGCGCGGTCATGGGAGAGGAGCGGGACACAGCAGAGGGATTTCACCCCCTCATTCAGCAAGCGTTCACAGACTTTCGAGTCCACAGAGAGATTTCTAAGGTCTTGTTCTGTAAAAACCGCCGGCTTCCTTGTGGTGATGGCAATGCTGGCCGGTCCCCCGCACGGCGTATCCGCTCGTCCTTCTTCGATAAAACTTGTGTTCTTCAGAAAGTCCAGCACATGGACACGGTACTGGCGCGTCTCGGGTTCATACAACACCAGGCTGGAACCGTCATGCTGGATGACCTTGCGCAAACAGGCGCTGACGGCGGTGAACACCTGATCCAAATCTAAATTGGAGACGACGGCATTGTTGACTTCCAGCAACAACTGCTGGCGATCCCGTTCCCGGGCGAGTTGTTGCTGGGCGAATTGGGCGCTCTCGTCGTGTAGCACGTTATCCACGGCGACCGCCACCTGCTTCGCCACCTGTTGCATGAAGTCGAGCTCTTCTTCTTGATAGGTTCTCTTCTGCAAGCTGCCGAATCCCATGGCGCCTAGGCGGCGCTGCGCCGTCGTGAGCGGCACCACGCAGAAGGATTGGACGCCATTCTCGCGAAACATGGCCATCAGCCTCGGGAAGCGGCGCTCTTGCGCGATGTCGTTCACAATCAACGGCTGCTGGGTTTTCCACACCAAGCCCCCCGGTGATTCATCAACGGGTGTTTCCCAGCCGGGGCTGATCGTGTGGGGTTGTGAGGTCGCCAAAAACCACAGGCGCATGGCATCGCGCGCGGACTCATGCAAGACCACGTTGATGTAATCGAACGGGACGATGTGAGGAAGCCGTTGAGCGAGATCGCGAAACAACTCGTCCAGGTCGCGGTAGGACGCGATGGATTCGGAGACCTCCAGCAGGAGGCGTAATCGATCGCGATCGCGCGTCAAGTCTTGATGATGGAGGACGTTGTCCACCGCGACGGCCACTTGCTTGCCGACCTGCTGCAGGAATTCGACGTCTGTTTCCTCATAGGCGCTCTCTCGCACGCTCGCGAATCCCATGGCCCCCAACCGTCGGAGCGCCGTGGTCAGGGGAACGATGCACACCGAGCGGATGCCGTCCTCCTGCATCATCCCGGTGACCTTTGGCCAGCGGCGCTCTTCGGCCAAATTTGGAACGAGGAGGGGTTGCTGGGTTTGCCACACCAATCCGGTCGGTGTCTCATCCAGCGATTCTTCATGGCCACCAATAATGTCAGCTGGAATATTCGCCTGAATATTATGGAGATGCATCACCTGGCGCGCGGGATCGTGTAACGACAGGGCCACAAAGTTGACATCGACCACACGCGGAAGGCGATGCGCGAGATCATGCAGCAATGCCCGCAAGTCCAGATGCTTCGCGATGGATTCCGAGACCGCCAGAAGAGCCTGGTACTGCTCCACCTGCAGATCGGCGCGGGACGTCAGTTCGCTTTCCATGGTATGGCCTTCAGTAATGTGAGTAGGGACCCAGCATACGCCAGGAGCGGGTCAAAAATCATCTCTCCGCTCAAGCAATTTTGAGAGCCTTCCTCAAGCGGATCATGGAGCATCGGAAAATCTCATCGAGCGCCCAGCGCCAGGCTCGGGTCGGCCGAATATCGAGATATGCAGATACCTTACTTCCGAGTATAGGTGATCTCCATCACCTTCATTTCTTGACCGCTTTTGTCGGTGCCGTACATTTCGAAGATTTCGGTATTGTGGTCCACGATCTTGGTGACACTCCGCAGTTTTATGGGACCTTCCATGGGATCATCGTAGCTGCCTTCCTGCGTGATGGTCTTTCCGTCAGCGCTGCCGGTGCCTTCCATAAAATAAATGCCGGTGCCCATGGAATCCATCCACGTCGACACGTATTTCTTGGTATGGTTGTCATATCCGGTCATGCCGATCCCTTTGAATGAGCTTCCCATCATCTCGCCGGTGCACTCCTGCTGCAGAAAGCGTCCGTCCAGCAGCATCTTTTGCTCGCATGAGCCCGTGGATTCCATAGGCGGCTGATCGGGCTCCATCCAGGACTTCGTCTTGGTGTTCCAACTTCCCGCCATGCTCGACAATTGTTTGTGGGGTTCGCCGGGCGTGGCAAGCTTCTCATACGTCTCCATTATGGCCTGCATGTCCATGGGGCCATCGCGCTTTTGCCCTTCGGCCATCGCAAACGACGCGGCCATGACAAGGCACAGGCAGGTGAGAATCATCTGTGTGAGTCGCATCGGTCCCTCCGTGAGTTGATTGCCTGATCCGTTCGGCGAACGTGTCTAAGATGATCTATTCTACGAAAGGAATGAGGCTCCCGGCCACCAAATAATCGAGCTGCTCTCCCACAATCTTCAGTATGTTGCGGCATCCTAATCACGCTAAGATGACTATCGATGAAGGCCCACATCAAGACCAAGACTCGCGAAGTGATTACCCGCATCTTCAATCAGCTCGATTACAACGCACTCGGACGCATCTACTGCGACGAGGGCGGCGAGGAATTTTGGAAGGACCGGCGGGAGCCATGTCAGGCGTTGGGCGTGGCGATGGCGGAGGTCTTACGCCGTCGGCTCCAGCCCGGCGGGCGGAGTCTTTACGTGGGGGCCGGGGTGGCCGAGATTCCGGCGCTCGTGATGGAAACGTTGGAACTGCATCGCCAGGTGGCTGCCTTCAACCTTCGCGCGGCGGAAGTCGCGGTTTTGAACGCCGCATGCAGGACCTTCCCATTTCAGTTTCAGGCGAACGACGCGGCCAGGGCGCGCGGGACATTCGATCATCTCTGGATGGTCAGCGTGCTGAATGATCCGGAGTGGTTTCCGGAATTGTCGACGCTCTCATACGGGCGGGCGAATCCCGTCACGTTTAATCCGGCGGGATTTGCGCATGAACGCCGGGCGGTGATGGCGCTGGCCGATGCGTGTCTTCGCAAGCTCACGCGGCCGGCGCTCGTGACGACATCAGTCGAGGAAATTCCCTGGATCACGGAGTGGTGCACGCGACATAACATCCCGTGCACCGTAGGGAAAAAAGATTATCCGACGGCGATTGTGGAAGATCCGGTCTGTTTCATCAGGATTGGTGAGGTTCGACGGAACAAGCGAAGGCATTAGAAGCCCATTTTCGGCTTTTGGGGACCGTCGAGATACTGGCGGGAATACTTCACGTAGTTGTGAGCCGATTCCTTGATCCAGGACAATTCTTCATCGGTGAGTGACCGCTTCGCCCGCGCTGGCGCGCCTAAAATAAGGCTCTTCGGCGACATGATGGTCCGCTCTGTTACCAGGGCGCCGGCGCCGACCACACAATCTTCTCCGATGACCACGCCGTCCATGAGAATCGCTCCCATCCCGACGAGCACCCGGTCTTTAATCGTGCAGCCATGGAGCACGACATGATGGCCGACCGTCACATCATGGCCAATGACAGTGGGGTAAATATCGTGACTCACGTGCACCACGCTGAGGTCTTGAATATTCGTTCGATCGCCGATCCGGATGTAGTTCACGTCCCCGCGGATCACCGCGTTGAACCAGATGCTTGACTCTTCGCCGATCGTCACATCGCCGATCACGACGGCCGTCTCTTCGATGAAGGCGCTTCGAGCGATCGCGGGCGTGATGCCTTGGAATGTGCGAATCATGAGCATAGAGTACGGAACAAGACCGTGTGATTCAAGCGGTCGGCGCCAATCCGAACGCGTCGCGGCGTACGGTGATGAACAAATGCCATCGAAACCTCAGCCGGACGGATCGTCGCCTGGAAGGTACGGTCGTCTTGCGACAAGCGTGAGACTGCCGCTACTCGGCCTGCGCATTGACACGGCTTTCAGCCGTCTCGTACACTGAGCATCCTATGCCGCGCCATGCACTCACCTTGGTCGATGAACCGCGTGCTCGCGCCACCACGCTCGGGTTCGTCAATCTGGGCTGCTCGAAGAATCAGGTGGATGCCGAGGTCATGTTGGGATCGCTCACGACCAATGGCTTCACGCTCACGACCGAGCCCGCGGACGCCGAAGTCGTCATTATCAATACGTGCGGGTTCATCGAAGAGGCCAAGCAAGAATCGATCAACGCGATCATTGAGTGCGGGGAACTGAAGAAAACGGGCTCGTGTCGGGTTTTGATCGCTGCCGGTTGTCTGGCCCAACGTTATCAAGGTGAGCTGTTAAAGGAGTTACCCGAATTGGATGGCGTCGTGGGGACGGGAGAGATCGGCCGCATCGCCGACATCTGCCGAAGGCTGCTGAAACCGGGTCGCAAGGCGCAACGGCTCTGGATGGCTCCTCCGCCGTATCTGTACGACGCGATGACCCCGCGGCTGCGTTTGGACAAAACTTACACGGCGTACGTGAAGATCGCAGAGGGGTGTAACCGTAACTGCGCGTTCTGCGCCATTCCCCTCATGCGCGGGAAGCAACGGAGCCGGCCCATCGACTCGATCGTGGCAGAAGCGAAACGTCTCGCGACGGACGGCGTCAAAGAAATTAATCTCATCTCGCAAGATACCATCAACTACGGCGTCGACCTCGGACTGAAACGCGGGCTCAGCGCGCTGTTGCGGGAGCTTGTCAAGATCAAGGACGTGCGGTGGATTCGTCCCTTTTATTTGTATCCTCAGCAAGTGGACGACAGCCTGATCGATCTCTATGCCGGTGAGGAGAAGATCACCAAGTACATCGACATGCCGCTGCAACACATCAACGACACGGTGCTGAAGCGGATGCACCGGCTGGGCACCAAGGCGTCGATTACCCATTTAGTGGACCGGTTGCGGACGCGGATTCCCGGCCTGACTTTCCGCACGGCTTTTATCGTCGGGTTTCCCGGAGAGACCGACGCGCATTTTAGTGAGCTTAAACAATATCTGGTTGATATGGAGTTCGATCGCGTCGGGGTCTTTCAATATTCCGAGGAAGAAGGCACGGCCGCCGCAGAGCTGAGCGGCCAACGCACCCGCGCGCGCATGGAAGCACGGCAGGCCGAATTGTTACGTCTTCAGGAAACGATCTCGTTGAAGCGGAGCCGCCGAATGATCGGGCGGACATTGGAAGTATTGGTAGAAGGTGTCTCCCAAGAGACGGAGCTGCTGTTGTCGGCTCGCCACGAAGGACAGGCGCCGGAGATCGACGGTGTTGTCTATCTCAACGATATCGATGATGGTACGGATGATAGCGGCCATGTGAATACCCGTTCACTTATCACACCAATACGACCTCAATATAAAGGGGCGCGCTCCGTCTCCGGAAACGCGCCCCATCTCCGCCCACCCTTCTTTCCTAAGGCCGGCGAATTCGCCAAGGTTCAGATTACCGATGCCGCCGCCTATGACCTCGTCGGTCACATCCTACGGTAATCAATCGGCTGGTCATCCGAGCCCAGGCCTTTCCATTCCGACAATAGTATTCAGGGTGCCTGCGTCGTGTCTGTCGCATCTTACACCTTAACGTTCAGGTACAGGGCCGCGCCGCGCCGGTTGATCCGCAACAGCACGTTCTGATCCTTTTTAAGGTCTGCCGTCGTCTTCTCGAAATCCTTGACCGACCGCACCTCGTGCCGGTTGACTTCGAGAATCACATCGCCGTCCCGGATGCCTGCCTGCTCGGCCGGGCTGTCGGGTTCGACACTGGTGACCACGACGCCTTTGGTTTTCTCGTTCAGGCCCAGTTCGTGGGCGGTGCTCCGATCGAGCGTCTGCACTTCGATCCCGACCAGCGCATGCTCCGCCTCGCCTTCACCGCCACGCTCGGCCTTGGCCGTCTTGATCGTGTCCGGCTGCTCGCCGATCTTGACGGTCAGCTCCTTCTCATGGCCATCACGATAGACCTTGAGCGCGGCTTTGGTTCCCACAGGCGTCCGTGTCACCATGCGCTGCAAGGCGGCAGGATCATCCACGCGCTCGCCCTGGTATTCCAGGATCACGTCACCCTGCTTAATGCCGCTTTCCTCTGCCGGACTATCGGCTGTGACATCGCTGATCAGGACCCCATTGGTGTCCTTCAGTCCAAAGGTCTTGGCCAGATCGGGCGTCAGGTCCTGAATTCCCACGCCCATGTACCCCCGCACCACCTTGCCGCTCTTCATGAGGCTTTCGTAGACCGGCTTCGCCATGCTGGTGGGCACGGCAAATCCCACACCCTGGTACCCGCCGCTCTGGGAAAAGATCGCCGTATTGATGCCGACCAATTCGCCTTTAGTGTTGACCAGCGCGCCGCCCGAGTTCCCCGGGTTAATTGCCGCATCGGTCTGGATAAAGTCTTCATACTGCGTGATGCCCATCCGGCCACGTCCCAGCGCGCTCACGATGCCGAGCGTCACCGTGGAGTTCAGGCCGAATGGATTGCCGACCGCCAGGACATACTCACCGACCTGCAACTTGGACGAATCACCCCAGTTCACGGACGGCAGGTCTTTCCCCTCGATCTTCACGACGGCGAGGTCGGTCTTGGGATCAGTCCCGACCACCTTGCCTTTGAATTCACGTTTATCGGGCAGTGTGACTTCGACTTCTTTCACCCCGTCCACCACATGGTTGTTCGTGATGATGTAGCCATCTGCCGAAATGATCACGCCGGAACCCATGCCGCCACCTCGTGGTCCCCGCTCAAACGGTCCGTGTTCGGATGGACCCTTGCCGCGTGGGCCAAACGGCTTCCGCGGAAACTCGAATCCGAAAAACTCTTCCATTTGATCCATCGGGCTCCGCCCGCCGCGCCGATCATTTCGATCGCGGTCCTTCACCAGCGTCTTGGCTGGCGTAATGTTGACGACCCCCGGTCTTACCATCTTGGCGACCTCGGGATAGCCGGGAGCGACTTCAGTACCCGACGGCGTCGTGGCCGCCAGCACCGGGGTCGCAGCGACCGCCCCTTGCGGCGTACCGAGATACTGCCCGGATAGAAACGACACCGAACTCAGCATGGTCAAGCCCGCGATGACGCCGACCACGCTCATGCTCTTTGAACGACGAACCAACGATCCCATACCATCCTCCTTGTGCGGTGATGAGAGCCCAATCCAGGCTCCGTTGAACTTGAAGGGGATGGTAACAGCGGAAGATAAGAGAGCGATTAAACGAGGATTAGAAACTTTTAATGATGTCCTTGGCTATCGACATACTGAGGATTTTAAAACCACGTTTGAAAAGAGCTTCAACTTTGGTTAAAGATAGTCATGCATGTGAACGACTCCATCTGTGAAGGACGGCCTAGGAGGGAATGGTCATGAAAGCAGC
The DNA here is from genome assembly GCA_035253365.1 of Nitrospiraceae bacterium. Classification (GTDB taxonomy): domain Bacteria; phylum Nitrospirota; class Nitrospiria; order Nitrospirales; family Nitrospiraceae; genus DATFCE01. The sequence continues at coordinate 1,749 of DATFCE010000077.1, read as the reverse complement.
AGATGCAACGGCTGAGGTCTTCCTCACTGCCTTTGAGGCGTTGCCAAAATCGCAGCGAGAGGTTGTCTTGGAACATCTCTTTGCCAACCCAGCGCTCAAGGAGGATCTGATCGATGTGGCACGGTGGTATGAGCGTCGTGCCGAACGACCGATGCCATATGAAAAGGTGCGGCAAAAGTTGAAAAAGGCCGGACGTTTGTGACCTATCGGCTGGTAATCAAGCCGTCTGCCGGAAAGGAACTGGGGCGGCTTGACGATCAGATGCTGCGTAGGGTCGATGCGGCGATACTCAGACTTAAGGAAAACGCTCATCCACAAGGCTCGAAGAAGTTAAGCGGAGTTCCCTTGCATCGAATCCGTGTGGGGTCCTATAGAGTGGTGTATGAGATCGATGATGTCCGAAAACAAGTCACCGTGGTGGCAATCGGCCACCGCCGAGAGGTCTATCGACGATGATCCAAGCTCTTTGCCGTAAGTTGACCGCCCTACCGACATTCTGCGCAGGCGGTGTGACCATCCCGTCACCTACATCGACGGATTTCCTACCTTATCCACCGAAGGCGTCGATTGTAGCCCATTCACCCATCCGCCAGCGGCAAGAGGACCGTGAACGTCGCGCCCTTGCCGGGTTCGCTGTTCACCTCGATCGTGCCGGCGTGGGCTTCGACGATCCACTTGCAGATGGCGAGCCCGAGGCCCGTGCCCTTTTTCGCATGCGTGCGCGCATCGTACGCCCGGTAGAAACGCTGGAAGATGTGCGCTTGATCCTCTGGGGTAATGCCGATCCCCTCATCGGTGATCGACAGCCGGGCGGTCCGGTTCTCGGTCACCAAATTCAGTTCGACTCGCCCGCCTTTGAATGAATACTTGATTGCGTTATCGACCAGGTTCAGCAGCAGCTCGCGCAGTCGTAATTCATCGCCCATGACGGTCGCCGCGTCCACGGTTCCCACGGCGACCTGCACCTCCTGCTCTTGTCCAAGCACTTCAGCCTGATGCCGGACGTCCTCAACGAGCGCATCCAGTCGAACCGGCTTGGATTCCATCTTGATCTCGCCCAAGTCGGCGCGCGATAGAAACAGTAGCTCATCCACGATTCGGGTCATGCGATCGATTTCTTCCAAGCCGCTTTCGAGCACCATTCGGTAGTCTTCGACTGCCCGGGGCCGGCGCAGCGCCAGCTCGGTTTCACCCTTCAGGACGGTCAGCGGCGTGCGAAGCTCATGCGACGCATCCGTGCTGAATTGCCGCACCTGCCGGAACGAGGCTTCGAGTCGGGCAATCATGTCGTTGAACGTTTCGCCTAACCGGCCGATCTCGTCTTGCGACGGCGGCACGGTTAACCGCTGCGTCAAATCCCCATCAGCAATGCGCTGAGCCGCCAGGGTGATCTCGGCGACAGGCCGAAGCGCGCGGCCGGCGAGCAACCAACCTCCCGCCAGAGCGGCCAAGAGTGCAACCGGCACCGTCACGACCAAAATCACCAGCAAGCGATGGAGCGTCTCCTGCACCGATTGCAGCGACGTGCCGACCTGCACGATATTGACCAACGCGCCCCCATGTCGAATCGGCACCGAAATCAACCGCAGAGGCGGCTCGCCGGGAAAGCGGGCCGATTCAAAGGTCGTCTTGCCGGCAAAGGCCGCCTCCAAGGCGGTTCGGCTCAGCGGAATATCGCGACTGCGGATGTTGGGAGATTGGATGGTGATCGTCTTTCCGCTCGCGCCAAAGATCTGAAAGAATTTATCG
>DATFCE010000076.1:0-16259 GCA_035253365.1 Nitrospiraceae bacterium | reverse complement strand
TGGCAAGGACGAATCGGGTGTTGTGGATCAACTCCATCGGGCTGCGCCGGCCAAGCACCAATGTGCAAGATGCGTCCAGGATTCTGAACAAGGTTCGAAAATTTACAAAGGGGCCCGTCTCGGTACATCCCACTCTCCATGTATTGACCCCGCTCGCGATACCGTATCACGATCTTCCCGGCGTACCGGCTGTGAACGCCTGGATTCTTAGTCGCCACATCAGGATGCAGGTCAAAAAATTGGGGTTGGAGCCGTTTCAATTATGGACGTTTATGCCCACGACCGCCCCGCTCGTGCGCCAGCTCCGTCCCGACAAGGTGATCTACTACTGTGTAGACGAATGGTCGGCGTTTAGTTTCCTCAACGGCGAATTGATGCGTCGAATGGAAAAAAGTTTAATTGCGCAGAGCGATCTGGTCGTGACCTCGGCCGAGAAGCTCTACGCCAGCAAATGCCATTTACATCCCAATACGCACATGGTGCCTCATGGCGTCGATACGGGACACTTTGCGCAGGCGCGACGCAAGACTACGAGTCTCGCGCCCGAGCTGAAGAACCTGCCTCGTCCCATCATCGGTTTCTGGGGCATTATTCAAGAGTGGATCGACATCGATTTGATCTATGATGTGGCAACACGTCATTCTGAATGGTCTGTTGCCCTGGTAGGAAAGATCGATACGGACTGCAGTCGACTGAAAGGTCTCAACAACGTGCATTTAATCGGAGCACGCACCTATGAGAGCCTCCCTAGCTTCGCGAAAGGCTTTGACGTGGCCATCCTGCCTTTCAAGGTCAACCGACTCACCGAGAGTGTCAACCCGATCAAATTGCGTGAATACCTTGCGACCGGCCTTCCGGTTGTGTCCACGGCGTTGCCGGAAGTAAAGCGATACGCGAGTGTCGTTCGGATCGGCGAAACTCACGATGATTTTGTGCAACAATTGGAGGCCGCCGTGCTGGATACCAGCGAAGCCTCGGCAGAAAGGCGAATGGTGTCCGTCAGCCATGAAAGCTGGGAGGCCCGGGTGGAGACGCTTTCAAGGCTGATTGAAAGCCTTCCGCCGAAATCCAAACCATGACCAAACCGACATCGGCCGTGGTCGGATCGAGCAGTACGAAAATCGGACTTAACTGGAAAGATCAGGGATGGGAAAGGTAGAAACAATTCTTCAACGACAGAGAACAGGACTCCAGGCCGGCGTGCAAGAAATTCTTCTCCTGACGGCGGTCTTCACGGTGCTCCTGGGGCTTCTGTACCACAACATCGCGATCCGTTTGGTTGAACAGTGGTATGCAGACCCCGATTATTCTCATGGATTTTTGGTTCCTTTTGTCTCGGCATATTTAATCTGGGAGCGATGGGACAAATTGAAAAGACTGCCGGTCACACCGACTCTCTGGGGTATTGGTGTGTTGGCGGTCGGCTTATTCATGCTGTTGTTGGGCACGCTGGGAGCCGAGCTCTATCTTCAGCGGTCATCGTTTCTTATCGTCATCTCCGGTTTGGTGCTCCTGCTATTGGGATATGACTTCCTGCGTGTGCTCCTCTTTCCAATTGCATTTCTGTTTTTCATGATTCCTCTTCCCGCCATCGTCATGAACGAGCTAGCATTTCCGCTCCAATTATTTGCCGCCAAGACGGCCGCTTTTTGCCTGTTCAATTTCGGTATCCCCATCTTGCGGGAAGGCAACGTGATTGTTTTGGCCGGGACCACACTGGAGGTGGCGGAAGCATGTAGCGGGATCAGGTCCTTACAGGCGCTCTTGGCCCTCGGCGTCTTCTACGCCTACTTTTCTCAACACGTCATGTGGAAACGATGGGTCTTAGTGATGTTGTCCATCCCCATCGCAATCATCGCCAATGCGTTTCGCGTGAGCGGTACGGGTATGTTGGCTCATTATTGGGGACCGGAGGCCGCGGAAGGCTTCTATCACACCTTCTCGGGTTGGTTGATTTTTCTATTGGCCTTTGTGCTGTTGCTCCTTTGCGATGTTGTGCTATCCAGGGTAACCCGAGGGAACGATTCGAATGGCGTCCGGGCCGGCGAGAGGGTGACATGAAACGGTGGCCCACTGTGGTGGCGATGACGATGCTCTTGGTCACATGGGGTTCCTTGCAGGTGCTCTCTTACAGCGAGCCGGTTCTGAGCCGAAAATCATTTGCGGAATTCCCATTGTATTTGGCAGACCGGTGGAGCGGGCGTGAATTGGGCCTCGACCCAACCGTGCTCGATGTGCTGAAGCTGAGTGATTATATGATGCGCATCTATGTGCCGACGGCCAAGACGGATAAGGATTCCAAGTCGGAAAATATGCCGCTCTGGTTATACGTGGGATATTATCAAAGCCAACGGACGGGGACCACTTACCATTCGCCAAAAAATTGCCTGCCGGGAGCCGGATGGCAGTTCGTGGAATCTGAACAGATCAGCGTCCCGGTACGAGGTGAGCCGCCGATAACGATCAATAAAGTGCTCATTCAAAAAGGCTTGGACAAACAGGTGATTCTCTATTGGTACCATGACCGAGGCCGGATCATCGCCAGTGAATATTGGGCGAAAGGCTTCATGGTCTGGGATGCCGTCACCAAGCATCGAACCGATGGTGCGCTCGTCCGGCTATCCGTGCCTGTTGTCTCCACTCCCGACGCGGCTTATCACCATGCCCTCGATTTTCTTCAGGATCTCTGGCCGTTGTTGCCCGAATACCTCCCGTAACGCCGGATCTCTTCCCAAGCACTTGATCCTGTCGCCCCCACGGGAATCATTCCTGCGCCGTGTCGGTTGACTGCTTCCGCGTGATCAGGCCCATAATTCCCTTTACAAATTATTAAGTAGAGTATACTATTTCGAATCACAAATTTAGGATTCCGAATAGAGGCCATAACACGGAGGAACCAAATGATGCGCAATGCGCTTTCAGTAATCGTACTGATCGCCAATCTCCTGTCGGTAGAGATCGGTTATTCCGGCTCGTTCGTGATCACACAGGGGTTTTGGAACACCGGCGGAGACGCGGTCTCCGCAAACCTGTCGGGCGGGGGACTTTCTGGAACGGCGAGCGGATTCGGATTCATGACTCCGGTGTCCGGCGAGACGCTGGTTGCCGGAACCGCCTTCTCTTTGAGCCAAACCCTTGTGTCGGAAACAGGGCGTTTTACGATGGGAGATAAAACATTCCCGGTCAATGCGGCCAGCCCCAGCGGCTATACGTTGCAGCTCACCGGCGCGCCGGTCACCCTGCCGACGTCATTTGCACCTTCGCTGACGCTCGAGTCGACGGCTCTTCTCACAGGAACGCTATGGTTGTGTGCGGACCCCATTAATCCGTGTACCGCCCATACCCTCACAGGGACGGGCCTTGCGACGCTTCAGTTTGCCGGAACGTCTCTGGCCGGCGCATCACCGGCTTATCAACTGACACGTCTGAATGTCGCGTTTGGGCCAGAGCAGAATACCGGTCAGCACGCCGCGGCGACTGTTGCGTCGTTCTCCAGCACGCACTTAAACGGCCCCGGTGTCATTTCCAACCCTGAGCCCGCCACACTTCTTCTCCTTGGCTCCGGCCTGGTAGGGGTAGGGGTGTGGAGAAGAACACGGCGGAAGGGAACCATCCTTCGCTAAAAACAACGGTATCCATTCACGGCCGGTCCGCTGATACGGACCGGCCTTTTTTTTGATAACCGCTTCCCGTATGCTGATCCCATGAGTGATTCCCGGTGACGCCTCGCATCCTACCATTTGCCGCCTACTTGGTATTCTTGGCTCTCGCGCAGGGCATTCCATGGATGGCCGAACGTGTGCCGAGTCTTGTGCCGTGGAAACTTCATGCGGATCTCTGGCTGTACCCCGTCAAAACCGTCGCTGTGGCGGGTCTCTTAATTCATTTCTGGCCGAAATATCACGAATTGAAAGGCCGCGTTTTCCACGATCACCGTGATGGGTGGGGGGCGGTCGGCGTTGGATTGATCGTGTACTTGGCGTGGGTCCATATGGATTGGCCTTGGGCGATCCAAGGCAATGAAGAAACGTCCGGATATGATCCATTTCGAGCGGGCGATCACATCGGGGCGGGGTTGGCAGTTGTGCGAATCTTCGGGGCGTCCGTCGTCGTCCCGATCATGGAAGAATTGTTTTGGCGTTCATTTTTGCTTCGCTATTTGATTTCACCTCAGTTTGATTCTGTTCCGCTCGGCACCTTGACTTCCTTTTCGTTTCTGGCCACGGTGGTCCTATTTGGATTGGAGCACGATCTCTGGCTCGCCGGCATGATGGCGGGCGCCGCCTATACGCTCGTACTCCATCAAACCGGCCGACTATGGCCGTGCATTGTGGCCCATGCCGTCACGAATTTCGCGCTCGGCATTCATGTCCTGGTGACGCACGAATGGAAGTGGTGGTAGCGTCGAAACGACAGGCTATCGCACACCCGGCGGAGCGGATCCTGGATTCCGGCGCTCCATCTGCATCAAGAAGTCGTTGACCTGTGAAAGCTGTGCCTTCCGCGTTTGGTTCAGCTCGTGTCTCGCTTTCACCGGATCGATCGGGTGAGTCGACGGAGCGGGGGGAAACCAGGCTGATCCCGAAGTGGTTGATCGAAGGATGCCACCAAGGGTTTTGACTAAATCCTTTCCGCGCCATGGATTATAGAGGGGATCGCCGATGAGGGTCATGCGCCAACTGGTGTAGCGGGTCGTCAAGGCATACGCCTCGACCAGACTGTAACGGCCCGTGAGCAACACGGCAAACAATTCGTTCGGTAAAGGGAACGCGTCGAGATACGGCTCGCCCGTGGATCCGAGCGTCACGGTAATGCCGCGTTCCAACGCATTCTTACACCAGCCCCGCTCCCGCGGGTCGTGCAGGCTGATCGCTTCGGCCGAGGCGATGTGGTACCCAAGCGCGCCGGGCACAAAGGCAAACGCGTCTTCATACGACCGCAAATGATACCACCCAACATACACGGCGACATCGGGGGCTTCGCCCGGCTCGCTAAATCGTCGTTCCGCATTGTCTAGGACCACCCGATAGGAAGTGTGCCGCCGAAAGAGATCGGCAAGATCACGCAGGTTTTGATCATAGAGACCGTAGCCCTGCGGATCGTGCGGCTGAAGTCCGCGCGCATCGACGTAGACATTCCCTGTGAGTCCCCGCCGTTCGGTCTCCAAAGCTTGATTCACCAGCTGCATGGTGAGATCAGCCGTGGGCGCATCCAGACGGCTGACCATGAGAACCGGGAGCGACACGGAAGGTTGCTTTGAAAATGCCCTCTCATAATGCAGCGGGTTGGGAAGGCGCCCCGCGATGCGATACATATCTGAATCCCACCACAACAGATTCAATTCGCTGTCCACGCTCGCATCGCCGGCCTGATAGCTGAACGCGTCCATCTCCGAGGCAGCCAAACGAAGAATGCCCTGCAGGCCGAACGCACGTTCCGCCAGTTGATAGGCCTTCTTTCGATTCGTCTCCGACGGGTTTTCAGCAAGGATCTGAATCATCGCTTCTGCCGACGCCACCTGCTGTTTGAACTGCGCCAAATCCGCCTGGGCCTGTTTGGGATCGGCCCCGGGGGAGGCCTGGAGATTTTGCACGATGGCGGCCATGCCACCGACCTGCAGCGAAATCCGAGCCAGTTCATTGTTCCAGGCGGCGAGCTTCTCCGGAGGTTCACGATCGCGCGCGCGTTGCACGCGCCCCACCGCATCACGGATCGCCGTACCGAGTCGCTCAAGAATGGCATGATCGGAATCCGGGTCCCCGCCGGGTCCTGTACTCGGCGGGGAGTCTGTTGGGTCATCGACGCCGCTCTCGCCCGGTGCAGCCACCTTCATGGCCCACGCGGGTATTTTTTCCAAATAAGCACGAGCGAATCGATGGCGCTCCGTCGCATCCTTGCGCCACGCTCGCTCTTGATCGGTCGGTCGAGGCGCCTGAACTTTCAGCGGAATCCCATAGATCGTCACAAGCGTAATGATCGTGGACGCAAGGTCTCGGACTTTCAGCGCTTCCCGTACCGGGCGAATAAGCTGACGCTCGTACTGATCCCGGCTCATGGTCTCCCCCACCGGGACATCGAGGGCAATGATATGGTCGGGTGGAATATTTCGCCGAGTGGCATAGTGGCGCGCTATCGCCATGCTATCGGCGCTGTTTCGATTCGAGAGGATTGCGATCTGATTGGGATTCAGCTCGCCCGAAGCTACGTGAACGGTTCCAATCTGGAGGCCGAGACTCAGCACTCCGATCAGGGCAGGGAATGAAAAAGTCACAGCTCGTTGAGAACTTTCTTGGCTTCCTCGGCTCCCGGAAAGGTTTGGCTCAGCTTCAGGGAAGTCTGGAGGCTCTTTTTGGCGCCGGCCTTGTCCCCATTCTTGTGTTGCGCCATGCCATAGTGGTACTGGACAACCGGATTATCCGGCAGCTTCTCCGCTGCTTCCTTGAGCAGGTTGGTGGCTTTCAAATACGCCGTCTTTTTATAGTATAGCCAGCCGAGGGTATCGGCCGTATTGGGATCGTTGGGCAACAATTGATAGGCGGTCTGCGCGTAACCCAACGCGCGATCAATCGTGTCGATGCCGCCGCTTTCTTCGCTCAGAATCCATGCCAGATTATTGGCCGCGGGCGCAAACTTGGGATTCAGCTTCAGCACTTCTTCATAGCGTGCCTTGGCTTTGTCGTATTCTTTCCGCTGCTCGTGCAGCATACCTAACACCATATGCGCGCCGACCAACTTGGGGTTTTTGGCCAACGCCGCTTGGTATTCTTTTGCGGCTTCTTCCTGTTTGCCGGTCGCAAGATACAGCTCCCCGAGGTTCATGTAGGATATCGGCAGGTCGGGCATCAACTCGATGGCTTGTTTGTACGCCGCTTCAGCTTGGGCCGCGTCCTTGGCTTGGATCCAGAGCTTGCCGAGCAGGTTGTAGATGAGCGCATTCTTTGGAGACGACTCAAGCTGGCGTAGCACGCGCTCGCGGGCTTCCTTCGCTTTTCCCTGCGAGACTTTGATGGTCGCGATCTGGGTCAACGGCTCGATGATGTGGGGATTGGCCGCCAGTGAATCTTCAAAATATGCCAGCGCGGCGGCATAATTCTTCTCATTCTGCGCGATTAACCCGAGCCGATACCGGCTATAGGATTCCTTGGGAAGCGCTTTACTGATGGTCTCGAAGGTTTGTTTGGCCCGGGTCAAATCGCCCTTGCCCAAAAACGCATCCCCCAGAATGGTCGCGGCCTGCAGGTTTCGGCCGTTGAGCCGTATGGCCGCTTGAGCTTGCTCGATCGCCAGCTCGTAGGACCCTTCGGCGAGATGCAGGCTGGCCAAGGCGGAATGGTTTTCAGTGATATTCGGAGCAAGCTTGGCCGATTCTGTCAGTTCACGTCTAGCCTGAGGAAGATCATTTTTCTGCATGAAGGCCAGGCCGAGATAGTGATGGGCCGCGGCCAATTGCGGCTCGTCCTTGATCAGATGCTGAAGTAAGTCGACGGCTTCATCGGTGTGCCCGCGTGCCAGACGAACGCGGGCATTGAAGAACCGCGCGGCGGTATCCTTTCTATTTTTCTCAAGGACCGGCTGAATTAATTTGTCGGCCTCATCCACGCGGCCGAGATCGAGGTAATGATCGATCAGCTTGTCGCGGGCAGGGATGGAGGACGGATTTAGCTCGGCAGCTTGTTGGTAATTGGCCAGCGCTTTTTCTCCCTGGCCGATGAACGAATAATAATCGCCCAAATACAGATGCGGCTTTTCATCCTTTGGCTTGAGCGCCACCAGTCGCTGGTAGATACTTTCAGCCTGCTCATACTTGCCGGTGGCCTGATAAAAGCCCGCCAGCTTGAGATACAGGATGTCCCTGTCGGGGGCCAGCTCGAGGGCTTTTTTGTATTCGGCTTCGGCCTGGTCGGGTTTCCCCGTTAAGAGGCGAAAGTCTCCCATGGCCGCACGAGCCTCACTGGATTGCGGATCGGCTTGCTGTGCCTGAGTCAGGGTCGTTTCAGTGTTCGCGAGGTCTTTCATCTGCAGATAGGCCTGGGCCAGCGTGATGTAGGTGGGGATGTGCTTGGGGTCCAACTCGATCGCCTTTTTCAATTCAGCGATCCCTTTATCAAAGTCCTTCTCATTGATCAGACTTTGACCGTGCAGAATCAATCCCTGCGTATTCTGCGGCGCCGACGCCAGCACGACTTCGGCATGCTCACGGGCTTTCGCCGGCTGCTGGCTGACCAGGTACAGCTCGCCCAGCTTGAGTTGCGCATCTTGATTCGACGCGTCCAGCTCAACGGTTTTGATCAATTCTCCATACGCCGCCTGGAGGTTCGGAAGTCCGCCCAGCTTTAAAAAGGCCAACGCCAGTCGATAATGCCCGTCGGCGTCCTTCGGATCGATCTGAATGACGTTCTTCAGCTCGATCACGGCCTCTTGGTACTGGCCTTTTTCCAAATAGGCCATCCCCCGCTGCCGGTGCGTTTCCTTTTTACCCTCGGGAGACAACTTGGAACAGGCATCAAGAAAAGGAAAACCTACTATGAGGAGTACAGAGAGCGCGGTTAGAATCACGCGGGCGGGCATGGGTTCGACCTCCTTCATGCAGCGTAATGGCGCCCCAGGGTTATAGCATTCCAACAGGAAGGAGGCAATGATCCCAATTACGTAATTCATAGTGGAGCCTATATCTCGCCGCGATTGTACGTTATAATCGATGCGATCAGCGTGTGACCGTACTCCAGTCGCCTGCTTTCACTCCCTGCCACGTTGACGGAGATCACCGGATGATAACGACTACAGATCCTCAGCTGTTGGGCGAAATACGGGCGGCGGCGGAGCGCCGCCGGACCTTCGCGATCATCAGCCATCCCGATGCAGGGAAGACCACGCTGACCGAAAAGTTACTGTTGTATTCCGGCATGATCCGGACGGCGGGCATGGTGAGCGGGCGGAAGGGCGGAAAAGTCGCCGCGTCCGATTGGATGGGCATGGAGCAGGAGCGCGGCATCTCAATCACCGCTTCCGCCATGCAGTTCACCTATAAAGGCGCCGTCATCAATGTTCTCGATACGCCGGGGCACCAAGATTTCTCCGAGGATACCTATCGGACGCTCACGGCGGCGGACAGCGCCATCATGGTGATCGATGCGGGCAAAGGTGTGGAAACCCAGACCCGCAAGCTCTTTGAAGTGTGCCGGCTCCGCCGCATTCCAGTGCTGACCTTGATCAACAAGATGGATCTCCACGGACGTCCGCCGTTAGAACTGATGACGGAGGTCGAAGAGGTCCTGGGTATCCATGCGTCCGCGGTCAACTGGCCCGCCGGGGCCGGCCCCGACTTTGCCGGAGTCGTCAATCGAGAAGGCCGGGACCTGCTCCTCTTCACGAAAATGGCCGCCGGCGGCGCCGCGAAAGCCAAAATGACGCATCTAGCGTTGGACAGCGCGGAAGCAGAAGCCGTGCTCCCCAAAGACATTCGAGAGACCCTTTATCACGATCTGGAACTGTTGGATGTGGCCGGCAATCCTTTTTCACGTGAGGCTTTCCTACGCGGGGATGTGACACCGGTCTTCTTCGCGTCCGCCCTCACCAATTTTGGAATCGAAAATTTCTTCGACGCGTTCGTGGAATTAGCGCCTTCGGCGGGAGCCCGGCCGGCGGATCGGCCTGACGGGACAGAGGTGACCGTCGATCCCGTGGAGACGCCGTTCAGCGCCTATGTGTTTAAGCTTCAAGCCAACATGAATCCGAGGCATCGGGACAGCACGGCGTTTTTGCGGGTGTGCTCGGGACGGTTCGAGCGCGATATGGTCGTCAAGCACCATCGCCTCGGCACGGAGGTGCGCCTGTCCAGACCGCATAGTCTGATCGCCCAGGAACGGAACACCCTGGATACCGCCTATCCAGGGGACATCATCGGAATTATCAATCCCGGGCTCTTCGCCATTGGGGATACGATCTCGCTCACCGATGGATTCAACTTCAAACCGTTGCCGCAATTTCAACCCGAACTCTTCGCCCGTCTTCGTCCCGCCGACGTGGGAAAACGGAAGGCTTTCGATAAGGGCATGCAGCAAATGGCCCAGGAAGGGACGGTCCAAATCTTACGGACACTGAATGAGACCGAATCTCTGATCGCCGCGGTGGGACGGCTTCAGTTCGATGTGCTGCAATATCGGCTTCGGCATGAATATCGGGTCGAGACCATTCTGGACACGCTTCCGTTTGAATGCAGCGCGTGGCTGGTGGGCGACCCCGTCACGTTCAAGACGACCTCGGATGTCATGATTGTCAAAGACCGACTTGGTCGCCACATGGTCTTGTTTCCCAATCAGCGTTCTAAAGGATTTGCCGTCGAGCGAAATCCCGGGCACACGTTGCTCGACATGGGATAGAGTCGGATTACGGGTGAACATCAGCAACCAACCAATCACGGAGGATCAGTATGGCAGAAACGACGATGCCTTCAGGCCTGACCTATGAAGATACCAAAGTCGGCACGGGACCCGCGGCCCAAAGCGGGCAGACGGTCTCCGTCCATTACACGGGCTGGCTGACCAGCGGCAAGAAGTTCGATTCGAGTAAGGATCGCAACGAGCCGTTCGATTTTCCGCTCGGGATGGGAAGCGTGATCAAAGGCTGGGACGAGGGTGTGCAAGGCATGCAGGTCGGGGGAGTTCGGAAACTGACGATTCCGCCTGCGTTAGGATATGGCGCGCGGGGAGCTGGCGGAGTGATTCCCCCCAATGCGACCCTGGTCTTCGAAGTCGAGCTGTTGACGATTCGCTGAGGTCATGGCCGGGCCGGTTGAGACGTTTTTCGCGCCCTGTCCCCGCGGACTCGAAGATTTGCTCTGCGACGAAGTCCGGTTGTTGGGTGCCGAAGACATCGCCGTCGTTCCCGGCGGGGTGGGATTTACCGGTTCATTTGACCTCTGCTATCGTGTCAATCTCGAAAGCCGGATTGCGAGCCGGGTTCTCTGGCGTGTCTGGTCTGGTCTCTACCGTCGTGAGCAGGATCTTTATGATGCGGCGATCGCGCTGGCGTGGCCCGATTGGTTCTCGGTGCAGAGCACCATCAAGGTCAAGGTCAGCGCGAGGCATTGCCCGCTGAAAAGCCTCGATTTCATCACCCTCCGTATCAAAGACGCCGTCTGCGATCGGTTTACGGCCGTGCGAGGTCGCCGGCCGACGGTCGACACCCGCAAGCCGAGTATCCGTATCGATGCGTATCTGGATCATCAGACTGTTCTCTTCTATCTGGATACCTCCGGCGAGCCGTTGTTCAAACGCGGCTTGCGCCGGGTCAACGTCGAGGCGCCATTGCGCGAAAATCTTGCCGCGGGCATCCTGCGGCTCTCGGGATGGCATGCGGCTCGGACGTTATTGGATCCCATGTGCGGCAGCGGCACGATCGTGATGGAAGCGGCCCAGATGGGAAGCAATATGGCGCCCGGGCTGGGGCGGTCCTTTGCCTTCGAACAACTGCACGGGTTTGATGCGCGGCAATGGGAACGCCTGTGTGAAGAACGTCGTGCCCGCCAGACGACAGGTGAGAGCCTGCCTATTTACGCCTGTGATCGGTCCGAGAAGGCCGTGCATGCAACGAGAGCCAATCTGCAAGCTGCCGGCCTGGATCGAGCCGTCCATGTGAAGAGGGCCGATGTGTTGGACATGATCCCGCCGACCGACGAGGGAATTCTCGTCACCAACCCGCCGTATGGCGTTCGCATGGGGATGGATTTGGGGTTGGCAAAGTTCTATCCGCTCCTGGGCGATGCGCTGAAGCAACGTTTCACGGGTTGGCACGCCTACCTGTTATCCGTTGATCTGAATCTACCCAAACATATCGGTCTCGCGGCCACCCGCCGCACACCGCTGTTCAACGGGGCCCTTGAATGCCGGTTGTTTGAATTTAAAATTGTCCGAGGCGTCATGCGGCGGACAAAAACCAAGGTAGGGGCATGAGCATGATTGAAATAAAGTTGGCCCGATCACAGACCAGGCCAACCTCAGTCCCGGTGCTCTTCATGCATGGGTCCGGGTATCAGCTTTCCTCGGCAAGCGAACAGTGCTCCCCAAACGCGTTTCGAAATGTAGCGGATCGTCCCCGTGCCACGCGCCAAGCCGCAAGTCCTCCCAATCCCGAGCCTAGCAAGACCAACGTGCCCGGCTCCGGGACTGTAGAGGTGCTCAAGGGGGCAAAGGTCACTTCTAAGCGGCGTGTCTCGAGCACACTTCCTCCGAAATTTGCCATTTCTAAATTGGCTGACCCGGCACCGGTCACGGTATGGACGGTGCGGTCATCGCACGAGAGATCCGAGCATAGAAATAATGTGCCTGCGACGGATGCAAACCCGCTTACTGAGGTGATGAATGCCGACGGCGCGGCGGCCGGCGCGATTGCTGTGCCGGTGAGTTGAAACGTTCCGAAACTCGGGAAGGGAAGACCGGACGGAAATGTTCGTCCGTCCACGGTGAGGCTTCCGCTTCCTCCACTGAATTGCGTGCTGAATGAAAAAGGTAGCCCGTTCGCAGATACGCCGAACGGAGTAATGGGCCCCTGATCATCGAACAACGAGACAGCCAGCGAGGCGCCCGCCGGTGACACCCCATTGAAGCGGATGATGGTATCCGAAAAAAGTTGACGCGCCTCCCACGTCCCGCCGGTTATGGTGAAACTATCGGCATAACTCATGTTGAACGGAAGCAGACCAATGAGGAACGTGACCCACAGTGCGACAGTGCGCATTGGGAACCTCCGAAGATCGGATGGTGAAGTGCGTCCCGCCTAGCGCAGCCTCGCCGGGCAGTCTTTTAGAATCACGAATGGAAGACCTGGGCGACGATGGCGGTGCGCGTCGTGCATTTGGTCTTGTCCATAATATTTTTGATATGGGCTTTAATTGTCGGTTCGCTGATCCCCAGCGCATTGGCGATTTCTTTGTTCGTCCAGCCTTTCGCCAAGTTTTGAACAACGGTTTGTTCGCGCTGGGTGAAGCGGAATCGTTCCTGCGCCTGTTGGGCGGCCCGCTCCTGACGGCCGACGGACTCCAATAGAATCATCACGCGTCCATGGCGAGTGCCTCGGTGTCCGGGTAATCCAAACCCGCGAAGGAGCACCGGTTTATCTGGCCCGCCGGCAAGGCGTCTGACCTCGACCTGCTCCCAATCCTTTGTCCCGGAAGGTGACCGCAGCAATTTTTGAATCTCCGAGCAAATTGCCAATACCTGTGCCGGGAGCAGTCCGCCGCTGACATTCATCGCATACTGCGCATCATTGATTTGGCGGACCAACTCCCAGCCCCTGCGGTTCATATGGAGAAGACGCGCATCAGTGGAGAGAATAAGAATGCCCGGTCCTCCCCTTAACTCTGCTATTCCTTCCAGACCATGTTTTGCAGTTGATGATTTCTCCATACCTCTACTCCTTACTATGGGCTTATGAATGGCACAGGTGTAAGCAAAGACCCGGCCTAAGCGTGAATGATGAACGGGTCGTTAAATTCCAGAGAGATGCGTGATCCTGGACTTTGCCGATGACTCACCGTAGTATCGGATCCGATAGAGTGGCGTATGAAAATGGATACGGATATGCCACGCTGGTGGATTGGTCTTCAGCCTTCCATTGGCTGTCGCCCGGCGAGACGCCGATTGATGCTCAATGGCCGATTCAATCGGTATGGTGAAAAGACACCATAGGGAGTCATCCGTCACACACTGCCGTGCGAGATTCGCCACGGCGCAATAGCGAGACCCTCGGCATGAGGACACCATCTGCACGTCCAGTCCGGATCTCAGTCCGCGTGTTTCCTCTGCTCGCTGCCGCCATTGTGTTTCTGACCGGCGCGTTCGTTCACGCAGAACCTATTGCCGTGCAGTCGGTCGAGGGAGCCACCCACGGCTTTCTCCTTCTCCGATCAGAACATGGGGATAACCTGGCCCACGGCGAGTTGATTCAGACGGTACATGATGCTGAAATCGAAAGCCGCCTGGTGTTTTCTTTCAAAGACGGCTCGGTGCATGATGAAAGAGTACGCTTTTCTCAGCAACGTGTCTTTACCATGCTGACCTACCAGCTCACTCAACGCGGACCCTCGTTTCCCCATGCAATCGATGTCTCACTGAACCGGAAGACCGGCGAATACCGGGTTCGGTCACGATCGGAATCTGAAGACGTACTCACAGGGCGGCTAGATCTGCCTTCGGATGTGTCCAATGGCTTGGCCGTCACATTGATCCGGAACATTCCCCCAGGCGAGAGCCGAACCGTCCGGTTTGTGGCTTTCACGCCGGAACCGAAGCTTATCGATCTCATGATCCTCCCCGCCGGTGAGGAGACCGTGATGATCGGAGACCAGCCCAGATCCGCGATCCGGTACACGATCCAGCCGAAGCTCAATGCCATCATTCGATTTTTTGGAAAGCTACTCGGCAAACTCCCCACAGATTTTCATTATCATTTTTGGATCCTCCCCGGCGAGGTTCCTGCCTTTGTCCGATTCGAAGGTCCGTTATCACTCATGGGACCTGTCTGGCAGATTGAGTTAATCAGCCCACGTCTGTCCGTTCAAGGCGAAAGTCGGAGTAGAAGGAGATGATTCACATAACGGGCCATGCACGGGAGCACCATGAGAGGCCGTTAAGATCGAAGTTTATTCGCGGCAAATAGACCCAACACCAGCAAGGTGAGGAAGATGGCTAGGAAAATGAAGAACAGCACCTTGGCGATTCCCGCAGCGCCGGCCGCAACATCGGTAAAGCCAAGTAGGGCGGCAACAATTGAAATCACAAAAAAAATCGCGGCCCACTTCAACATGACCCAAGTCTCCCTATAAATTTTCTGTGTCTTACGATAGAGAGACACCGAGCCAGACTCAATCGGTTATTGAGACGAACCCCTGTCGGAATTGCGCCGATATCCTCGTCTACCCCTGTCTGACAGAGCGAACGCGGCGGGGGGCGGGAGACGATCGGCATGATGAAGCTGACCAGATTTGTCACGAGCGTGGCCTGTCTGGCGTTCTGGGGCTGCAGTCTGTTCAACCCGGCTCAGAGAATTCTTCCCCCCGCTTCTTCGCCTTCGATCATCGCCGGACTTAAGTCGGAAGCCCAGGCTGCGGTCTTTCCCTATGTGGAGGAAGACCAAAAGACGGTTCTTCACGCGTTGCGCGGCGCTCAATTCTTTCCTGCTCAATTCAAACGGCAGCCGGCTTTACAAACACTGACCGACCCATGGAGCGGGTTCATCGCGCTTGAAGATCGTGGGCAACTCCTTGGGTCTATTGCCTTACAGAGGGGAAATAGGCTTCCCGCGCTTCTCAACGAACTTGAACCGGGGATGGAACGATCTTCCCCGGTCATCACGACGCCTACCATGCCAGAGGACAACGTCAAGAATCATCTCGCGTATTTGCTTGCGCTGCTCGAGCAAACACAGGCCCTCAGAGCTCAGGCGCTTCAGCGACTTGCGCAGCCTGATCGGCAATTCCTGTTTGCGCATGCCGCCGACATCGTCGAACACTTTTCTCCTCAGCGCTCGGGGCAGAGTCCCGATGAAATGGACCGAGCGGAACGCGATCTAAAATTCATGCAACTCGTCGATCAGCACATGCACTATGGAGCTTTGGCCGCCGCCGCGGAGCACCTCGCGCAGCTCGACAACGATCAATGGTTGCAGCAGTTCGAAGTCGTCTTCCGCGGGCGTCAGGCGATCCAGACAACGGTTGAAGGCGTCACCGGCGATCTTCTCTTGGTTTATCAGGCTCCGGCGGGGTTGATCGTCATTGGGGGACCGGGCCCGAATACGTACCTCCTCGACCAGCGATTCGCCATGGTGATTGATGTGGGCGGAGACGATACCTATCGCGGGATGATCGCCGCGGCCTCGGATGCCGAGCATGGCATCCATGTCGTCATCGATCTGTCCGGGAACGATTGCTATGAGGCTTCGCCGTTGGGGCTCGCCACGGGTCGGCTGGGCGTCGGCCTTCTTGTCGAACGACGCGGCGATGATCGTTATCACTTCGCTCCGGGCTCAGGGGGAGCGGGCTTTGCGGGGATCGGCATCCTGCACGACAAGGGTGGTCACGATCGGTACGAGGGAGCAAAATGGACGCAGGGCGTTGCGGCCGGCGGCCTCGGCGCGTTGATCGACGATGCGGGCGACGATACGTATACCAGCTTCGGGTACGCGATCGGGTTCGGCGGTCCCCTCGGTGTCGGCGCCGTGCTTGACGTATCCGGCGACGATTCCTACCAGTGCGGTGAGACCTA
>DATFCE010000075.1:0-4659 GCA_035253365.1 Nitrospiraceae bacterium | reverse complement strand
TGTGCCTACCATCACAAGCGTGGAAACGCGATCTGCGATAACAATGTTCAGATTCGACAAGACATCCTTGACTCTGCAGTCTTGCATGCAATGAATGAGGTACTGGATGAGCGTGTCCTAGAGGCGTCTGTGGAAGCAGCGCTAGAAACGATCAGGAAGGAACAAGATAAGTTCCCAGATAAACGGCTGGCGATGGAACGCGAACTATCTCTGATCCAGACACGTTTGCATCATCTCGTGGAAATGGTTGCGAATGGTAAGGCGACGGATTCTGTCGTCGCTTCCCTGCACCATGAGGAAGCACGAAAGAAGTTCCTGGTTGAAGAAGTGACAAGGCTCGATGATTTGGCTAACGTGATCTCGTTGGATGCCCGAAGAGTAGTCAAGGACCTCCGAAGCCGGTTAGGAGACATACCTTCCCTCCTGAGCCGTCACGTGCCACAGGCCCGCCAGATGCTGAGGAAGCTCCTAGACGGGCGATTGCTCTGTGAGCAGATAGTGGAAGACGGGAAGGCCGGTTATCGCTTTACGGCCACGGGGACTTTTGACCGTTTACTGACCGGCGTGAAAGTAAACAACGATGGTGGTGGAGGGCAGGGGATTTGAACCCCCGACCCCGACGTTGCGAACGTCGTGCTCTCCCAACTGAGCTAGCCCCCCACCGTGTTCGACCTACCTCGAATGATGACCGTTAACCGCGGGAAGCGTCGGGGCAGAATTGCCATCGACTAGAGCCGCGGAGGAGACGGGGAGGAAGATCATCACTCGAATCGGGCGCCGCGCTGCATTATATACCACCCGATTGACGGACTCTACTAATTGATGGAATCCATCACGCCCCATTCGGCCATCGTGCGTTCGTCAAGAAAGCGCAGGAAACGCGGACGCAGCACGAGATCAAACACATCCCCTTTATTGGGGCATAGTTCCATGATGACTTCACGCGCATCCTCGATGGTGGCCATGGCGTCTTCGCGGCTCATGGCGCCATAGCGCAGTCGGTACGAGGTCAGGTCCACCAGCAACCGCACCTGTCTCATCCGCATCTGTTCGTCTTGAATCTCATCGGGGCTGACCATACGCTTACTCGCTTGAGTTGATCAGACCTGCCTCTTTTTCAGCCTTCGCTCTGGTGATCAGAACACGCCGTCCGTCTACCCGTAAACGCCCCTCGGCATACAGTTGAACCGCCTTGGGATAAATCTTGTGTTCCTCGATCAGGATACGAGCGGACAGCGTGTCAACGGTATCGTCGCCCAGGACCGGCACGGCCGCTTGAATAATAATCGGTCCTTCGTCGACCCCTTCGGTGACAAAATGGACGGTACATCCGGCCACCTTCACCCCCCACTCTAACGCCTTCCGCTGCACCTCCAATCCGGGAAATGCCGGAAGCAGCGACGGATGGATATTCATCATGCGATTTGCGAAGGCGTTGATGAGCACGCCCGTCACAATCTTCATATAACCCGCCAACAAGACCAATTCAACATCGTGTTTGCGCAGCACGTCGAGAATCGCGCGATCGTAGGCTTCGCGGCTGTCCGGCCGTCCGGCATAAGTTTTCGGATCAAGGAAGATTTCGGGAATGCCGTGCCGGCGAGCGCGTTCAAGCGCATGGGCAGCCACCTTGTTGCTGATCACCATCACGATTTCAGCACGAAGAGTTCCTCTCTCAATGGCGTCGATGATCGCCTGCAGGTTCGACCCGCGTCCTGACGCAAGCACGCCGAGACGCAGCCTACCGATCTGCCTAGGTTCCGACATACTCCACCCGCGGCTCACCAGTGGCATGGATGATCTCGCCGATGCGGTGCGCCTGATCACCCAATTCGGCGGCATGCGCGATGAGCGCCGTCGCATGGTCCGGCGAGGCGATCAGCACCAGCCCGATGCCCATATTGAACACCCGGTGCATTTCATCGTCCTGGATACCGCCGCGCTGCTTGAGCATCGTGAAAATCTGTGGGACCGGCCACGATCCGCGGCGCAGCCTGGCGGAACAATCTTTGGGAAGCACTCTCGGCAGATTTTCCGTCAATCCCCCTCCGGTGATATGCGCAATGCCTTTAATGTGAACATCAGCCGCTAAGGCGAGAATCTGCTTCGCATAAATCCGGGTCGGCGCCAGCAAGGTCTCGCCCAAAGATCCGTCCAATCCAGAAAGCCGGCTATCAATCGCCAAACCCGCATCCTCAAGCAGGACACGCCGCGCTAAGGCATAGCCGTTACTGTGAAGCCCGGTGGACGCCAGCCCGATGACGGCATCTCCCGGCTGAATGTCCCGGCCATCGATGATCTTAGGACGGTCGACCACACCGACTGCAAACCCTGCCAGGTCATACTCCCCGTCCGGATAAAATGAGGGCATCTCGGCCGTCTCGCCGCCGATCAAGGCGCAGCCGGCTTGCCGGCAGCCCTCGGCAATCCCTTTGACGATCGCTTCGGCCTTCGGCACAGCCAACTTGCCTGTCGCCAGATAGTCCAGAAAAAACAGCGGCTCGGCCCCGCTGACCGCGATGTCGTTGACACACATCGCGACCAGGTCAATGCCCACCGTGTCGTGTTTGTCCATCAGAAAGGCAATCTTCAGTTTCGTCCCGACCCCGTCCGTTCCCGACACCAAAACCGGATCGGTATAGCGTGACGCTTGAAACCGAAAGAGGCCGCCGAATCCGCCGAGGTCGGTAAGAACCTCCGGTCGGAACGTGGACCGCACCAGCGGAGTAATACGGCGCACCAATTCGTTGCCGGCTTCAATATCGACCCCGGCGTGTTTATACGTCGTCATCGGCGCGGCATCTTACCGGAGCGAACAACAATCGGTCAACGTTGAAGCTCGACAAGGATTTCCAAATGCGACGTCTGGGGAAACATGTCGAACGGCTGGCAGCGGGATATCCGATAACCGGAGCGGCACAACCGGGCGAGATCCCGAGCAAGTGTCGGCGCATCGCATGAGAGGTACAGCAGCCGGGGAACATTCAACCGTGCGAGGTATTGGAGAACTTCCTCGCTTACGCCGGTTCGTGGAGGATCAACCAAGACGAGATCATAGTCACCTGCCTGCACGGTCTTCAGCATGGCTTCAGCCGGCAGCGGCCGAAAGCGGCAACGTCCGATATGGTTGGCTTTGGCCGCATGACGGGCATCGGCCAAGGCGTAGGGATTCGACTCCACCTCCGTGACCAGCGCGCCGCGCCGCGCCAGCGGAAGTCCTAATGAACCGATTCCGGCATACAATTCCAGCAGGCGCAGACCCGGCGCCGGCGAGACCCAATCGACGACCGTTCCGGCGAGCGTTTCGTTCAACATCCAGTTGGCCTGCATGAAGGACCGGTCGCCGATACGGAAAATGAGATCATCCAAACGGTCGGCGATCCAATCCTGTTTCTCCACCCATCGTTGCCAATGCCGCGCTTTGCCGGACATGAGGACTTGACCAACGACATCGGGCACATCGCGAAAGAGGGAGAACAGATCGTCTGCCTGCTTGCGGCCGGCGGGACCGGAGTGAAAGGAGAGGAGAGTGGACCCATACGCTGCCGAACGGCGGACCTCCAGCGAATCAAGCCTGAGCGGAAGCCGGCGTTGCGCGGCCAATCGCCTCTGTATGGCTTGGATAACCTCGCGAGTCGCCTCGGACACCAAGAGACAGCCCGAAGCCCCGACGGGTTGATGCGTGTGCTCTTCATGAAATCCCAAGGCGAATCCTGCCTCTTGGCGAAAGACACCGAACCGAATCGTACTCCGATACCCGTAAGGATTCGGTGAGGCAACGACGGGTGGAATCGCGCCCATGGTGATTTTCCCCACGCGTGCTAATGTTTCTTGGAGAATCTCACGCTTCTGAACCAGCTGCGCCTCATAG
Source organism: Nitrospiraceae bacterium (assembly GCA_035253365.1). Lineage (GTDB taxonomy): Bacteria > Nitrospirota > Nitrospiria > Nitrospirales > Nitrospiraceae > DATFCE01. Next base: position 788 of record DATFCE010000075.1, on the reverse strand, counting down.
CGAAGATGCTGAAATTGGCATCCGCCGCATATTTGGTACACCGGACACGGCGCGGTTACGCGGTCCGGGGAGGCCGTCAGCACCTTCCCGATCATCGCATCTTGAAATCCTTTATGTCGCTGCACGTCGGCGATCGTCACGGTTTCAAGAGGAATCGCCCCCCGGACAAACAGCACATCCGATCCCAGACGAGCGAGTCCCCGCCCGCCTTGGACGAGCTTCTCAATGGTTACGCTGGTTGAGCAGTTAGTCGTCATTATCTCGCTGAGGCCTAGTTCCGCATAAGAAATGGAAGCTCATGGCCGACCAAACCCGCTCGGTCTAGAGTGAAAACAGGCAATCTGATTTCTTCCACTCAATACCGCCTCGGATGGAAGGGATGGGCGTGGAGATTTTCGACATGGCGGGCATTCGCTACGACTAGCTATACAAGTCGTCGGTGCGCCGTTCTTCTAATCCGTTGAGGCGCAGCGACCAACCGTATGACTCCAACAGCCACTAATCAGCAACGCATCATGGCGAAAATCGGAATCGCCCGCCCTTCGCCAGCCGATGCCACCCACCCCCCATCTTTCATCTCCACTACAAGTGTGTGCCAGGGCTCAGAGCGGACTTCACCGTAGGAGCGAACCAGCCTGCTGAGTTATGCGGGGAAGGAAAGCCGGAACTGACCAAAGCGCCACGGTCAAAGACCGTGGGCGGCGGGAATTCCGGAAGGCTTCCGCCTCGCATAACTCAGCAGGCCGCTCCGGAGGTGCGGGAACGTCGAGCCGGGGCACACCTTCATT
>DATFCE010000074.1:0-2515 GCA_035253365.1 Nitrospiraceae bacterium | reverse complement strand
GTGCGGTTCCATGCATAGGGCGCGCGCAATGGCGACGCGTTGCTGCTGACCGCCCGAGAGTTGGCTTGGATATTTGTTTGCCTGCTCCGGGATTTTTACCCGCTTCAGATAGCGCATTGCCAGCTCTTCGGCCTCGCCCCGCGACAACTTATGAACCCGTCGCGGAGCCAACGTTAAATTCTGAAGCACCGTCAGGTGGGGGAATAGATTGAATTGCTGAAATACCATTCCGACGTCGCGTCGAATGCGCTCGATATGTTTGAACGAGGGAGTGAGTTCGGTACCTTCGATGAATATTTGACCTTTGTCATGCTGCTCGAGCCTGTTGATGCAGCGGATGGCGGTTGATTTGCCGGAGCCGGACGGTCCGCAAATAATCACCCGCTCACCTTTGTTTACGATCAACGACACATCTTTCAGGGCCTGATAGCCCCCGAACCATTTGCTCACCTCTCGCAATTCGACCATCGGCACTCGATTGTCACCGTGATGAAGGCTGGATTGAGATTGCATGATGCCCGGCGCCGACGCAGTTAGCTTGCTTCACGGAGCTTACGCTCCAGGAGACGCGAACTGAAAGTGAGCGGGTAGCACATTGCAAAATAGATCGATGCCACCACGCCATAGACGATCAACGGCTGGAACGTCGCATTGCTGAGGATGGTTCCTGCGCGGGTCAATTCGTTGAACCCGACGATCGACGACAACGCCGTTGCCTTGATCAACTGAACGAGGAATCCCACGGTTGGCGGAATGGCGATGCGCAGCGCTTGAGGGAGGATGACATCCCGCATCTGCGACACGAAGTCCAAGCCCACGGCGGCGCTCGCCTCCCACTGTCCCTTCGGTATCGCCTCCACACACCCTCGCCAGATCTCAGTAAGAAACGCAGCTGAGTAGAAGGTCAGCGCGATACCGGCCGCCATGAGCGGAGAGACTTCGACCCCAAGCAAAGGCAGGCCGAAGAACACGAGAAAGAGCTGCAACAGAAGCGGCGTGCCTTGAAATAACTCGACATAGTAGTGAACCACCCGTGCGCCCCACCGGTATGCAAACCGCAACAAAAGCAGGCATAGCCCCAAAGTCCCGCCCCCGATGAATGCAATGATCGACAGCATTACTGTCCATCGTGCGGCCGCCAGCAGAAACTGAAGGATGTCCAGAAGCGGGAGGGTGATCATGGCAGGGTACTCATTTCGGGCGGCTGAAAAAGAGGTAGGTGCCGAGTTGCGCCAAGGCCCGCCTCAAACAGATCGCCATGACAAGATAGATGAGAGTGATCGCAAAATAGGTCTCAAAGGCCCGATAGGTGCGGGACTGAATGTAGTCGGCGATATGAGTAAGATCGGCAACGGCGATCTGCGACACCACCGCCGACTCCAGCATCGTGATGACGATTTGGCTGACGACGGCGGGGTACACGTTGGCGATCGCCTGTGGCAGGATCACAAAGAGAAATACGGTCAGGGGTGAAACGCCCAAGGCAAGCCCGCCTTCGCGCTGACCTCGAGGCACTGCCTCGATACCGGCGCGAAGGATTTCGATGGTATAGGCCGTGAGATTGATGGTCATCGCGATGATGGCTGCCTGAAGCGCAGTCAGACGCAAACCCAGACTCGGCAGGCCGAAAAAAATGAAGAACAGCTGAATGAGGAAGGGCGTATTCCGAATGAGCTCTACATAAAGGGCAATCGATGATCGGGCCCACCGGACACTCCAGTGGGCCATTGCGGCACCGCCGATACTCAGGGCCAGGCCAACGGCCGAGGCAATTGCTGTGAGTGCCAGGGTGACTCCGGCACCTTGCAGTAACAGCGTGACATAGCCGGAAAGGGCCCAGAAATTGAGCTCGTAACCCATCCGGTCCGACTGGATGTCAGAAGTCGGATGGTAGCGGCTGCTTTAGCCACTTGAGAGCCATCTCATTCAGGCTCCCGTCTTTCCGCATGTCGGCAAGAATGGCGTTCAGCCTTTCTTGCAGTTTGGTCTCGCCTTTTTTTACCGCCATGTTGGAGGGCGACGTCAAAAGATGGAACTTTTCGACAGGCTCGATAGCCGGTTGCTTTGCGAGAATAGTGGCTCCAACGTCGTTGCCGACGACCATGAGCTGGGATTGACCTGACAAGAATGCCGAAATAACTCCGGCGTAGTCGTTGAAACGCTGGATGTCGGCACCTTCCGGCGCAACCTTCGTGACTTCGGTGTCTTCGAGCGTCCCTTTGTTGACGGCAATCGTCTTGCCCTTGAGGTCGGCAGGGCCTTTCACCTCGACGTCGCGCGGACCCATGACGACGATGTAATAAGGCGCGTAGGGCGCCGTGAAGTCGACGACCTGTGCACGTTCGTCGCTGAAGCCGATGCTCAGGAGCATGTCGACTTTTCCTTCGGTCAGGAATGGAATTCGATTCTGGCCATTGATGCCGACCAGCTCGGCTTTCACGTTGAGGGCCTTGGCAATATGGTTTGCCATGTCCACGTCATAGCCTTCCACCTTCATGTCCGACCCGAGCGAGGC
>DATFCE010000073.1:0-3344 GCA_035253365.1 Nitrospiraceae bacterium | reverse complement strand
TCGGCCATGAAATCAGCATGATCGGACCCGATGGCTTGGATGGAGTCTTAAAGCGGGTCACCGACGGCGCGGCGGACCTGCTCCAGGTCGATGTCTGCTTGGTTATGCTTCGCCATGATCGTATGGGATGCTGGATCGTGGAGGCGGCATCGGGCGCTTGGAACGACCATCTGCATAAATCCGTCATGTTGTGGGAAGAGTTTCCGGTCTCGGTGCAGGCGTTTGAGACCGGGCAGCCGGCGATCGGCGAAGATCTGCGAAGCGATCTGCGCCCTGAAGTCGCGCGGCGGAATCGAATCGGCCAGAGCATGCTTTCGCTCCCCTTGCGCGCGCAAGGCGTGCCGTTCGGCGTCCTCGTCCTCTTGAAGGAATGCAAAGTCCCGCGCGAGTATTGGGATGTCCGGGTGGCGAAAGAGTTTGCCGACGTGGCGGCAATCGCGCTCACCAATGCCCGGCTGTACGAAGCCGTGCAACACAAAGGCAAGGGGTACGAGTCTCGCGTCCGCCAGCTTGAATATGTCGCGGAAATGTTGGCGCACGATCTGAAGGGCCCGGGGGAGCGCATGAGCTCGTTGGCCGCCGGACTTCTGGCGGAATATCAAGGTGCGTTGAACGATCGCGGCGACCGATGGTTGAAATTGATGATGGAAAATGGCCGGGAGCTGACGGAACGGATCGAAAACATTCTTCAGATTGCTCGAGTCGGCGCGCGACAGGGCGCCGTGGAGGCGGTGGACCCCGCCGTGGTGCTGAAGGAGGTGCTCCAAGAACGGACGGCGGAACAGGCGGGCGGTCGTATACGGATCGAGGTCGATCAGAACTTCCCCATGGTGGCATGCCACCGCGCGTATCTACGCCAGGTGTTCGACAACCTCCTCTCAAACGCGCTGAAGTTTGCCCAAGATGTGCCGGAACCCTGCGTCCGGGTGTCCGCGCAACGAAAGGGCGATCTCGTGCACATCTGTGTTCGCGATAACGGCAAGGGAATCCCTGTGCAACATCAAGCGCGCGTGTTCGAGCCGTTCGTCCGGCTGAATCATCGCACGCCGGGAAGCGGGATCGGGCTGACGATCGTCAAGCGCATCGTGGAACTGTATGGGGGCAGCGTGTGGATCGAGTCACATGAAGGGGGCGGCTGCGCGGTGACCTTTACGCTGCCGGTGCTGGGCGATCTTTCCATCCAGCCGACTATGAATCGCGAATACCGGGAATGAGGAACGCCGGCCTGGCAAGGGCCGGCCCATCGAAGAGACAGAGGTCTAGCATGGCCGGTACCGCATCCGTTGCGATGTCCCTCTCTCGCGCGGCACGAGGCGCATTTACGATTCTGTTGGTGGAGGACAACCCGACCGATACCGAGTTGCTGCTCCGCTCGATCGAATTGGCGGATCTCAAAGCTGTTGAGGCCGACGTGGAACTGGAAGTTCGCTCCACCGCCGAGGGCGCCCTGCAATTGCTCGGCGAGCGGCCGATCGATCTCGTCCTGACGGATATGGTGCTCCCCGGCATGAGCGGCTTGGATTTGGTCTCTCAAATCCAAACCATCGACCGAAATCTGCCCGTGCTGGTCATTACTCACATGGCGGGCATTCAAACCGCCGTGGATGCCATGCGCCGCGGGGCCTACGACTATATCGTGAAGCCGGTCAATCCCACCGATCTGGGGATGCGCCTGCATCGGGCGATCCGGATTTCGGAAATCCTCCGGCGCAATTCGGCGTTCGAGCGGATCATGCGGCAGGACTCACAGGCCGGCAGTCTCGTCGGTACCAGCAAAGCCTTTCAAGCCATCGTGCGGCAGATACGGGAAGCCGCGCACGTCCGATCCACCGTGCTGATCAGCGGGGAGACGGGCACCGGAAAAGGCCTGATTGCCCGCGCAATCCATGAGCAGAGCCGCGAGCGGGACAAGCCGTACCAGGTCATCGATTGCGCGACGATTCCGGAAGGCATGGTCGAGAGCGAATTGTTCGGCCATGTCCGCGGCGCGTTTACCGGCGCGGTCGCCGACAAGCCCGGGCTTATCGAATTGGCCGACGGCGGTACGGTCTTTCTGGATGAAATCGAAGATTTGCCGTTGCCGCTTCAATCGAAGCTTCTGCGGGTCCTGGAGGATAACGAAGTCCGCCGGGTCGGGGGGACGCAGGTCAAGCGGGTCGACATGCGTTTTCTGGCCGCGACGAATCAGGAATTGGAGGACAAGATCCGCCGCGGGACCTTTCGCAAGGACTTGTATTATCGCTTGGCCGTCATTGTGATTCGCGTGCCGCCGCTGCGTGAGCGGGTCGAAGACATCCCGGTGATCGCGCGCCATCTGCTCGCGCAATTCGGGCGAGAGATGGGCAAATCGCATTGTTACTTCGATGCCTCGGCGATTTCAGCGTTGACCGGCTATGCCTGGCCGGGAAACGTGCGCGAACTCCGCAACGTGGTGGAGCGTGCCGTGATGCTGGCGACCGAAGAGGCGCTGACACGGTCAGATGTCGAGACGCTTCTCCCGTCAGGCAAGAAAAATTCTTTGGAAATGGGAGCGGCTTATGCGTCGTTGCCGTACATGGACGCCAAGGCCAAGGCACTGGACGAATTTACCCGCGCTTATCTCAAAGCGAAGTTGTCGATGCATGATGGGCACATTACAAGAGCAGCCGAGGATAGCGGCATTCCCCGCCAACATTTTTCCCTCCTCATGAAGCGATACCTGGATCGGGAGTGATCTCCGGGAAGACGCAAACGTGACACCTTCAGGTGACATCGTTCTCTGTTGCTTGTGAAAGGCTGCTCATGCTTTCTCGTGGTGTTTCCAGAGAGTAACCTGGGTAAGGTCGTGGAAGATAACGAGAGCAAATGAGTGCTGAAAGTGAGATAAGAAACCGGACCACACGCCTGAGAACACACAAATATGCGAACTATAAGTATTGGATTAGTATGGAAGAGATAGCCTGTCGGTTCACTTACGCATAATCGTATATTCATCTTCAAGCCTCTCCGCTCATCTCACCCTACTCCTCTCATTCGGTCATTGCCGGATATCAAAGAATTATCAGGCTCTTAGAGTTTTTTTTAGAATGGTTCCATTTTCAGGCAACTGTGGCAATGACCTTGCTGTGGTTCGCGAGAGCGCGGAAGCGCATGTCTTCATTTCATCATTTAAGAAGCTCTGAGGGAGGAGGTGATGAGATCACGGCGGTCAGTCGGTAAGTCTAGTTAGCCATCAAGCAGGAGGTGTTGGGATGTTTTTGTCACGGAGACAATTTTTAAAGGTATCGGCCGGGACGGTCGCGGCGGCGGCGATTGCCGACAAGGCGCTCGCGCTGACGGCGCTGCAGCCGGTCATCGAGGTGGGT
>DATFCE010000072.1:0-2862 GCA_035253365.1 Nitrospiraceae bacterium | reverse complement strand
GTCAAAAATACGGCCAAAGGCGAGGAGGAGGCCGGCATTCTGCGGATCGACTTTCCCGGCTATTCCGGAGAGGGATCACTCGAAACCATATCATGGGATGATTTCTTCAAGAAGTTCGATGAAGCAGGATTGACATTTCTGTACCAAGACAAAACCAAGGACCGGGGGGGGGAGCCGCTTCTTTAAATTCGTGCGGAAGTAGGCAGTCGTCGGTGCCGCGTTTATGTGCCCAACTTCGCGGCATGCCCTCCCTCGTATCGTTCCAGCCGGTCGCTCAGGCCCTGCAGACCAGCCCCCTATAATATACGTACGGCGTGCGCCGTCTTCCGGTATGCCGCGGCAACGACAGCCGACTCGGTGCTTCACTGATCGCAATACGCTCGTGATGCCGTCATGCTGATCGAACCGGGAAATACAAAGGAGAAGACGCATGAAAACCAGCGAATCGTATCAAGCCAAATCTTTTGACTTACACGGGTTACAAGGAATCTCTGATCGCACGCTGGAGACGCATTTCAAGCTCTATGAAGGGTATGTCAAAGAAACTAATAAGCTCAACGAAAAGATCGGCGAATTCTTGAAAGACGGCAAAGTCGATCAGGAAGAAATGCCGGCGTACTCGGAACTCACGAGGCGGCTCGGATTTGAATACAACGGCATGGTGCTGCACGAATTTTATTTCGGCAATTTGAAAAAGGGTGGATCCGGCGACCCAGGACGGCAATCGGCCTTTTTGCAGGCCGCCGAGCACAGCTTCGGCAACTACGACATCTGGAAAGCGGATTTCATGGGGGTAGGCAAGATGCGGGGTGTGGGTTGGGCGGTCTGTTATCAAAATCCGAACAATGGGCGTCTCTCCAATCATTGGATCACGCTCCATGAGACCGGCAATGTGGCCGGCTTCGCCCCGGTGCTGGTCATGGATGTGTGGGAGCACGCGTTCATCCTCGATTACAAACCGTCAGAGCGGGGTTCATACATCGATGCGTTCTTTTCGAATATCGACTGGAAAGCAGTCGACGAACGGATCGCGTCGAAGTTGGAAGCCTACACCGGCACCGGTCGGAGATAGAAGCACCCACCCCCGCCCCGTCCCTCCCCTCTCGAGGGGAGGGTAAAGGAGGGGGCGTGACTCAACGACAACCATGAGATATCTTGCGCTCGCAGCCGACTACGATGGTACCCTCGCTACCGATGGGCGGGTGGATGAAGCTACGGTGGCCGGCCTGGAACATCTGTTGGCGTCGGGCCGCAAGCTCATCCTCGTGACCGGCCGCGAGCTGGACGAGTTGCTCGCCATCTTCCCCCAGATCACGCTTTTCGAGCGGGTGGTGGCCGAGAATGGCGCGCTCATGTACCATCCCGCCGCGCGTGAGGAGAAATTACTCGCGCCGCGCCCATCAGAGGAATTTGTCAAAGAATTGCAGGCGAGGGGCGTCGGGCCGATTTCGGTCGGTCGGTCCATTGTGGCGACCTGGGAGCCCCACGAAACCACGGTGCTGCAAGTGATCCGCGATTTGGGGCTGGAGATGCGGGTCATTTTCAACAAGGGCGCAGTCATGATTCTCCCCGCCGGGGTCACAAAAGCGACCGGGCTCATGGCCGCGTTGAAAGAGCTCGGGCTCTCGCCCCACAATGTCGTCGGCGTCGGAGATGCCGAAAACGATCATGCCTTGCTGCAGCTCTGTGAGTATGCGGTGGCGGTGCAGAACGCCATCCCGATGTTGAAGGAGGCCGCCGATTGGGTGACGCCGTCCGATCACGGCGCCGGAGTCGTCGAGTTGATTCACGAAATCGTGGCCGACGATCTGCGTCGGGTGGAAAGCCGGCTTACTCGGCATCATGTCGTCTTGGGGACACGCGAAGACGGAGAAGAAGAGGTTCGCATCAGTCCGTACGGGATGAACCTTTTGCTTGCGGGCACGTCGGGCAGCGGGAAATCCACGGTTGCCACCGGTCTTTTGGAGCGGCTGGCCGAGCGGGCGTACCAGTTCTGCATCATTGATCCCGAAGGCGATTATGAATCGTTCGAACGAGCGGTTGTGCTCGGCAATAACCAACGCGCTCCGAGTGCCGAGGAGGTCTTGCAATTGTTGGAGAAGCCTGAGTCCAACGCCGTCATTAATCTGGTCGGGCTACCGCTGCAAGATCGTCCGGCATTCTTTCTGGGTTTGTTGCCGCGACTCCAGGAGTTGCGGGCGAAGACCGGACGCCCGCATTGGATCGTCGTCGATGAAACGCATCATTTGCTTCCATCGGGGTGGGACCCCGCATCCCTCACCGTATCTTATCAACTGACCGGGATGGTGTTCATCACGGTGCATCCCGAGCAAGTCTCTACTGCCGTGCTCCATGCCGTCGATATGGTCATCGCTCTGGGCGAGGCGCCCGAGCAGACCGTGCAGGTTTTTGCCACGGCGGTCGGCGAGGCCGTTCCGCCATTTCCATCGCCGACGTTGGAACCCGGCGAAGCGCTGGTATGGTCGCGCCATGAGAAGGCCCTTCCGTTTACCTTGCGGATCGCGCCGAGCAAAATGGATCGGCGCCGGCATCGGCGCAAGTATGCGGAAGGCCAGTTACCCCCGGACCGCAGTTTCTATTTCCGTGGCCCCTCCGGCGCCCTAAAATTGCGCGCGCAAAATCTCGTCCTGTTCATGCAAATCGCTGATGGCATCGATGACGCGACCTGGACGTATCATCTGAAGCGCGGAGATTATTCCCGCTGGTTTCGCGAAGGCATCAAAGATGACGCGCTGGCGAAAGAGGCGTCCCGTGTCGAGCAAACGGCCGATCTCTCGGCCGCCAACAGCCGCGCGCGCATCCGCGAAGCTATCGAACGGCGGTACACGCTACCCGCGGATA
>DATFCE010000071.1:0-3870 GCA_035253365.1 Nitrospiraceae bacterium | reverse complement strand
CCTCCTTCATAAGGTTGTCTGGATTGCCCTCGTGGATATTTCCTGATGCTTACGGTTATGTATACACCCCAGTTCGGAGATTGAGTATCGGTGCGTAGGATGAGACGCTGTCCAAATTCCATCAGATGCAGGGTCGGCCTTCAGCTTACGTGGAATTCACCTAGATAGGAGAAAGCAATTGTTATCCGCGCCCTGCCAAGATGCGCCTTTCCGAGATGCGCCGGCATGGATCAGTCGCCGGTCAAAATCAATCGTTGAATCGCTCTGGCAGCGTCGAGGTGAGACTTGTAGACGGCGTGCGAATCCGTCAGCAGCCGCCCCATCTTGGACGGCCGCGTTTCGAGCGCGGCGCGGTCCATGGTTCTGAGGATATTCTCATGGACGGCTATGGTTTCATCGAGGTACGCAGTGTCGAATCCTAATCCCCGTTGGCTCATGAAACCTTCCATTCTGGCCCGATGCTCGGCGAGCAATCTGGCGCTTTCCGGCGCCAGGTCCACGCCGATCTTCGACTGAGCCGCCACCGCCATGGTTCGATCGAGCAGAGAGCGATGTTCCCGGAACATGCGGTCGCCGTAGGCCCGCACGTCCTCCCGCGCGGCCTTTTCCGAAGCCAACCGGCCTTCTTTCATTTGGCCCGTAGCCGCCGCCGCAAGGTAGGCCGTGACATCGTCATCCGACATCGACCGCCGTTCCAGGACCACCGGCCGTATGGGAGGCTCATCGACGCAGCCTGAGAAGAGCAACACTATGGCGGCCACTACGCCCCACCACTGTGTCGTTCCCATTATGCCCCTTCTGCAACAATGTTTAGTGTTGAGTTTTGAATTTTGAGTTTTGAGTTCCGGAAACTAAACACTAAAAATTCAAAACTAAAAACTCATAATTATGAGGACCGTCCGAACACCGCTCTGCTCTTGAAGATGCGATACAGATAATACAAGGACGGAAAGAGAAGGATCGCCCCGAGCAACAAGACGCCGAGCAATAATCGAAGCGTCTGTGGCGGGGCCGCCGCGTTGGAGATCGTCAAGCTGGGCTCGATCAAGTATGGATACTGCGCGAAGGCCCATCCCCAAAGAACGAACGTGACCTCCGCGACCGCACACAGCCGGGCCAACCGAAACCGACGCTTCCATAAGAGGACTATCGCGCCGAGACCGGACAGCGCCGCCAAGAGCAAGACCACCCGCCCTCCGGCGCTCTTGGATAACCCGTCACTGATCTCAGGCGCGCCTGTGCGCGCCAGGGCGAAGACGATCATCGCGAGCACGGCGCTGGCGGCCGACGCCGCGAGCGCGTGACGGCGGAACGCCTCACGCAACTCGTCCCTCCTCGTTTCGAGAATTAAATAGACGGCGGCCAGAAAAGCAAACAGCGCTAAGGCAAACAAGCCCACCGCGAACGGGAAGGGCGCCAGCCACGGATGAACGAACACCGCGAGAAAGCCATCCCCCTTTAATTGGAGCCGGCCGGAGGCAATCGCGCCGATCGCCACGCCGAGTAAGACCGGTGTGATCAGACTCGACACGGCAAACACGCTTTCCCAAAAAACCTGAGCCCGCACAGACAGGTCGGTTCGAGGGGCCACGTCGTGGGCGCGGAATGCGAACGCCGAGCCTCGGAGCACGATGCCGATGAGCAGGAGCACCAACGGAAGATGCAGCATGGTTGTGATCAGCGCAAAGACCGGCGGAAACGCGGTGAACAATACCGTCACCACGAGAATCAGCCACACGTGATTGGCCTCCCAGATAGGGCCGATCGCCGTCGCGATCAATTCCCGTTGTTGGCGTGCCAAAGGCCCTCGCGCCAGGAGGGCCCACACCCCCGCTCCATAATCCGCGCCCCCCATGAGGGCGTAGAAGGTCAGCGCGACCATCAGAACACCGGCAAGGATATGCTCGATCATAATGAATCCCGAAAGTTTTGTGTTTTGAGTTGTGAGTTTTGAATTTGGAAACTAAGAACGCAAAATTCAAAACTCAAAACTGCGACTCTTACGGCGCCTCGTCTCCGAGCAGCGGTAGCTGCACAACGAATGCCGCGCCCCCTCCACGCGGGCTTTCGAGCGTAATGGTCCCTTTATGTTCCTTGATGATGCCGTACGTAATCGACAGTCCCAGTCCCGTTCCTTCGCCGACCGGCTTGGTCGTAAAGAACGGATCAAAGATTCGCGCCTGGAGATCCAGAGGAATGCCCGCGCCGCTGTCTTGCACCGAGATCTCCACCACGTTCGGCCGCACCAGCGTCCGGATCGTGATGGTCTTGGTCGAAGAGTCCGCCACCGCATCGCGGGCATTGCCCAACAGATTGACGAAGACCTGCTCCAATTGAGTCTGATTGCCGAGCACCATCGGCTGCTGCGGCGACAGGTCGAGGACGACTTCGATGTTGCGCAGGCGCAATTGTTCCTGCATGAGCGAGAGTCCCACTTCAAGGACGTCGTTGATGGAGAGGGTTTCCATCTGCACCGACGCCGTGCGGCCGAACGCGCGCAGGTGGTTGATAATCGACGCGCCCCGCTGGATTTGCTGTAGCGCGCTCCGAAGACCGGTCAGGACGATATCTTTCGGTTTCTCCAAGATGAGGGAATCGATGGCATTTCCCACGAAAAGGCCGATGTTGTTCAACGGGTTGTTCAATTCATGGGCGATCCCGGTCGCCAACTCGCCGATACTGGCGAGCTTGGCCGTCTGAATGAGCTGCGCCTGCTTGTCGCGCAATTCCTGCTCACGCCGCTCGGTTTCCTGGAGGAGATGCAAGATGCGTTGCTCCGCGCATTTGCGGTCGTGAATATCCGAGATGGTCCCGAGCCATTCCCGCACCGTGCCGTCCGGCTTCAACAGCGGAACGGCGCGCGATGCAATATAGCGATAGCCTCCGCTCGGCGCATGCCACAGCCGCCCTTCCGACCGATAGAGCGCTTTTGCGCGCGTGGCGGCGTCCCAACAAGCTAAAACCGGCGCCCGATCTTCGGGATGCAGGGCCTCGAGCCATCCGAAATTCGCATGCTGCTCCCATGACTGCCCCGTGAAGGCTTCCCACGATGGCTGGGGAACCAGAAAGCGCCCTTCCGCGTCCACCGTCCAAACAATGGACGCCGTTGCTTCCACCAAGGAGCGGTAGCGCTCTTCGCTGCGCCGCAGTGATTCCTCCATTCGCAAGCGCCGTCCGTCGATATGGTTCAGGAACCGCGCCAACCACCAGACCAAGGCCATGGCAATCAGCGCGCTGACCGCGGCGAACAGAGCGACGCCGAAATGGTATCCGTACCAGCTCTTGCGTTCCCCCGCGATCTGGACCCGACCGGCCAAAATCGGCAAGGCCACGGCGAACGGCAACACTCGGCGCGCCACGACGCCGCCCATGGAGGGGCTGGCGAAGGTCCTCATCAGCCCGCGGGCCGGCCGCGCGCTGATGAAACCGAGTCCCAGGATGGTAAACAGCGTCGCGGTGTGCACCGCGATGGAGGTATACGGGCCGACTTTATAGAGAGCCTGCTCATCGTAGAAATAGCCGATCAATGCCGTTCCTCCGCTGAACACGACCAGCAGAGACAGATACTCCGATGGTCGATGCCGGCCGGATTCCCAATCAAAACGCAGGAGCGCCACGCCCACGAGAAGGAAGCTCAACGCGGTGATCGGCGCCATGCGGCCGGCATGCGCCCCCTGGATTCTGAAATGCTGTGGAACCAGCGCCTGGTCGATGCCGAGGTCGGCGTCGAGCAGATACTCGGCCAGCGTCAGGCCGGCGAGCAACGTCACGAGCAGCGCGCAGCTGGTCACGGCGCCGCGGGGCACCGGACCGGGCGAGGCCTTTGGCAAGCCGGAGACACGCTCCGGCCATCCTGTAGAGACAACAAAC
>DATFCE010000070.1:0-2653 GCA_035253365.1 Nitrospiraceae bacterium | reverse complement strand
CGGACACGCTGGCCGGGAGCACCAGGGTGTTGCTGGACTTGGCAAGCTCGCCGAACTGCGTAATGTATTGTTCCGCGACCCGGAGCTGCACCGCCTCGTGCCCGCCGGGGACGTGAATGGTTTCAGCGACTTTACGGAGGCCTTCGGCCGTCGCGGTCGCGATCGCAAGAATAGCGGCCGCCGCGCCGTCCGCCTCGTTGATCTGCTGTTGCCGTTTGGCTTCCGAGGCTTTAATTACTTGTTGTTTTTCTCCCTCCGCTTGATTGATCGCGCGCGTCGCGCTCGCCTTCCGAGGTCAAAATCACCGCGCGTTTTTCGCGTTCGGCGCGCATCTGTTTTTCCATCGCGGCCAGCACGTCCTGCGGCGGAGTGATGTTCTTGATTTCGTAGCGCAGGACTTTGATGCCCCACGGCTCGGAGGCCTTGTCCAATTCATTGACGACCTGAATATTGATGTTCGTGCGTTCTTCAAACGTCCGGTCCAGCTCGATCTTGCCGATCTCGCTTCGCAAGGTGGTTTGCGCGAGCTGGGAGATCGCAAAGTTGTAGTCCGAGATGCCGTAGGACGCGCGCTCCGGGTTTAAGACTTTTAAATACAGCACCCCATCGACGCTGACCTGGACGTTGTCGCGCGTGATGCAGACCTGCTCGGGAATATCGATGGCGGTTTCCTTGAGCGAATGTTTATACCGAATGGTATCGATGAACGGCACGAGAATGTGGAAGCCGGCCCCCAGCGTCGTGGAGTATTTCCCGAGCCGCTCCACCACGTACGCGCTCTGCTGCGGGACGACGACCGCGGTCTTGGCAATGACAATAATGACCACCAAGGCCAGCACGACCACCACGAATAATCCGCCGGACATACGAACTCCTTTATCGATCGGGCGTGACGGACAGCGTCAGCCCATCCACCTTCTCGACACGCACACGTTGGCCTTTGATCAGCGTCACCTCACCGGCGTTCCGCGCGGTCCAGGTGGAGCCTCGCATCTCCGCTTTTCCAGTGCCACCGGGCATGAGATCATCGAGAAGCACCGCCGTTTCTCCCGTCATCGTATCGACGTCGCCTGGCGCCCCTCCCAATGATTTCACGCGCGCCATGAGCGGACCGCGAAAGACCAGCAACGACACCACCGACAGCACCGAGAAAAGGAGCCATTGCACCCAGGCGGGATGGACTAAATCACTCGCGGCGATGGCGCCGACCGCCAAAGCAGCCAGCCCGAAGAAGAGGAGATAAAATCCGCCCGGCATGATGAGGTCGGCCGCCAAAAGCAGCAAGCCAAGAAAGATCCAAGACCACCACAGCATGGAATATCCTTGCAGCGAACCGCGGCGAAGTCTAGCCCGGATTATGTCATGAACACTACTACAGCGGTCGATCCTCTCGCCCGGCTCGGCTTTTCTCGTTCGGCCTCCTCGACGGACCGCACAAGGAAACAAGGTATGAAGAACCGGCCGGCTCACCGTCTCGCCGGCGCGCACAAACGTGGCGCTCTTTTATTCATCGTGCCGTGCGCCCTGCGAGAAGCCCACGGGAAGGGGCGCGTCCTGGCGCGCCTGGGTGGGCGGGTAACACAAGGCTTCGGTCTCAGCCGCTTCGCGACGGCATTCATGAATAATCCGGGCTAGTGGTGTTTTCGCACGCGTCAAGGCATGCGGTCAAGGATAGATCGGAAGGGCACGGGATGCGGTGTGCCGAATCGTGTATCGACCGGTGAACTCTTCTCCGGGCGACAGCCGCTGCAAGCCCCATTCAGGATGATTAAACGCGTCGGTGGCGCACGTCATGGGCTCAATGGCGAGGGCGCGCCGCGGCGCCTGCTTGATGGCGTCTCCTGTGTAAACAACGACCGCGGTGAATGCCCCATCCATTTCGACGGTGATGGTTCGCCCGGTCTTGGGATTTCGTAACGACACCGCCACGAGACCGGATGTGTCACGCTCCAAACCGACATAGCAGTGATTCAATTGCGTCCCGCCGATGCGCCGGTATTCGCGGGAGTCATAGGCCGATTCTGCTACCGCCAATACGCGCCCGGTCGGCGCCAACGTGCTCGCCAACTCGAGGTAATGGGTCGCGGGGATTTTCACCTCTGCGTCGTCAATCACAATCGTGCCGACCGTGAAGTACGGATGAAAGCCGGCTCCGACAGGCGCGTGGTCGGGGCCCACATTCCGGATCGTAAAGGCGCACGAGAGCCCCGACGCATCCAGGCCATATGAGAGCCGGACATCCAAGGAAAAAGGATAGCCGCGGGACTCATATAAGTCGCGATCGATGGTTGTTGCAAACGAGACGCGCGATATTGCCGTTTCCTGAACCGACCACAGGACCGACCGTAGGAACCCATGAATGGCATTCGGCCCTTCTTTATCGTTGCACTGAAGCTGCAAGGTCCGGCCCTCAAATTTATACCGGCCATAGGCCACGCGGCCGGGAAATGGAATGAGCACATCGCCCTGTCCACCTGTCTTGTTGCCGGTTCCCGAGTATCCCCACACCAGATCCGTTTCCGATCCATCGTCCCTCAGAAAATACCGGCGCAGCGACGCGCCGAACGGCGAAACTACGGCTCGCTGAGGGCCGAATGAGAGGGTGACCTCCGTGTCGGGCGTCGTGTGACTCATGACAGTGTCCTAATGGAAG